>DXSO01000197.1 GCA_019410445.1 Sutterella sp. | reverse complement strand
TCAATTTTATTTATAGTTCATAACTATGAGTTGTAATGAATAAATTTCCATGTCTTGCGAAGCTCCTTTGGATGGAGGCGCTAGTATTTCCATCTGGATTGCATTTGTTCCATGGAGTTTTTGTACTGTGACAGCTACTCGTTACTGCGGTTTGGCAACTCAGGCAGAGATCGCACTGTTTACGCCTTTTATTTTTGAGCTCCTTGATGCTTCTTTTGCAGAAATTGCTTCTCGTTTTCTGCAAGGCATCGAGGTCGATGACAAAGACAACGGCACGCCGGTGACACAGGCTGACAAACGTGCTGAAGCTGCCATGCGCAGTTTGATTGAAAGTCGTTTCCCGGAACACGGCATTTTTGGAGAGGAGTACGGAATCAAGGAAGGAACGGAATGCGAAGGCGTACGTTATCGCTGGATTTTGGATCCGGTGGACGGCACTCGCAGCTTTATCACGAATAGTTTTCTTTTTGGCACTTTGATTGCTCTCGAGCGAGATGATGGTGCGGGTTTTCGCCCCATTCTTTCATCGTTGAGTCATCCGGCGGCTCGGGTGCGTACCATCGGTTCATTGGCGGGAACCACGCTTTACTATGACAACGGGCTGAAGTCTGTGCAAAGAAAATTGCATGTGAGGGCATGCAAACAGTTGTCTCAAGCCACACTTTTGACGACGAGTCATTGGACAACTCCCGAACAAAAGGGGGATGAGTCCATGCAAACGCTTATTGATTCGGTTAAGTTGTACCGAACTTTCGGTGATTGCTTTGGTTATTTTGCCGTTGCCTCCGGTGGTGCCGATATCATGATTGACCCGGATCTGAGCTACTGGGACGTGGCAGCACTTTTACCTGTAGTCGAAGGTGCTGGAGGAACGCTGACTTCTCTGACGGGGGGAAATCCGCTCAAAGACCTATCGGCAGTATGCACTGCCGGTGATATTCACGGGGAAGTGATTGCAATACTCAACCGTTAAGCGGCCGCTTTTCGGAAAAATGGAGGCAATATTCATTGCCTCCATTTTTTTAAATGACCGCTTTTGTCGCTTTAACGGCATTGGGTCCTGTAAGTGGGATGTCTATTCGCATGCATAAACCATGTGGTTCGACGTTTTGAGCTGTCAGCGTACCGCCATGACGCTGAACCGCGCGTTTGGCGATGGCAAGTCCCAGACCGAAGCCACCGCCGGTCGGCTGATTTTTTCCTCGCACAAAAGGCTCGAAAATCTTTTCAAGTTCTTCGGGGTTCATGCCCGGACCGCTATCCGTGACCGTGATGATCACGTGTTCGTTTTCTTCTTTGGCGATGACCGACACCATTTGTTTTGGACCGGAGTAGCGAAGAGCATTGCGCACGAGATTTTCGACGGCTCTCAGAAGCGAATCCACGTGCATGTTCATCATGATTGATTCCGGGGCTTGCAGTGTAACGTGCGTACCGTTGGCAGAGCCTTCAAAGTCGGCATCATCTGTGATGGCTTCCAGAAGCGGCACCAGATCCGTTCGCTCAAAATGAATCACTGCGTTCTCATCGAGTCGAGCATAGGTAAGCAGTTCATCGACCATGGCATTGAGAACCTGCACGTCACCTTCGATACGGCGGAGAAATTCATGAGATTTTTCCGGTGATTTTTCTGCGAGTTCAACGGCAACCGAGATGCGAGCCAGGGGACTTCTCAATTCATGACTGACATCGTGAAAAAGCCGTTTTTGCCGTTCAAAAAGCCCGTGAATGCGTTCTGCCATTGAATCAAACTGTTTGGCAAGTTCCCCGATTTCATCGTTGGCATGACCGACTTCTTTGGAAATGCGAACGTCAAAAACCCCTTGAGAGGCTTTCTGCATGGCCCACTGCAGTTTTTTAATCGGGCGAGTGTAGCTCCAGGCAACACCGCCGGCCACAGCAACGGAAACAAGCAGGGCCAGAAGAACCCATCCCCACAGGGGGGTACGCCACATCGCGAGTTTAAGCGGACTTGGGGGTATGTCTGTGCGTACGGCAAAAAAACGATATCCGGACAATGCACGCATGCGACGTCCATGACCGTGGAAGGTATGGACGCCTTCCTGAGTATCTGCTTCGGCAAGTTTTTCGGCAATTTTGGCCGGAAGTCTTCGTCCGGAAATTTCTTTGCCCTCGCTGTCGAGAACAAAAACTTCAGGCCGTTTATTGACTTCGGAGTCCCTGAGCCAGCGAATCAGAGCTTCTTCGCCGCCCCAACGAGCCACATTGAGTGCGGTACTGATGGCGCGTTCCGCCCCCGGGCCTCGTTCAAAAGAACCGTAATTGCGGGGAGCCTCGGTAAAAAATGCTGAAGAGGCCCAGACGATGGCGGCGACGAGTAGAAGTATGATCCAGATGCCGGCAAAAAAACGAATGAACATGCCGCCGATTGAACTCAGACGCACAGTGTCCTCCCAGACCGTTTAGTCCAGACGCACAAGCTGGTAGCCGACGCCGCGGACGCTCTCAATGATGATGCCCTGCACTCCTTCCTGGGCGAGTTTGTGGCGAATAGCACTGATGTGGACATCAATGGCACGGTCATATCGACCCATGGGTCGACCAAGAATTCGCGGATAGATTTCGGACTTTGGAACAGGTTGGCCGGCAGAGCGGGCCAGCATTTCCAGCAGCGACAGTTCGGTGCCGGTCAGCGGAATTTGTCGGCCGTCGTAATTGGCACGACGCTGAGCCAAGTCGATTTGAAGTTTGCCGACTTGCACGGGGCCTCGGTTGTTTTCACTGCCGGCAACGCGGCGCAGAATGGCACGAATGCGCGCAACAAGTTCGCGCGGTGAACAGGGTTTTGGAACGTAGTCGTCCGCTCCGAGTTCAAGACCAAGGATACGGTCGACAGGATCGCCGCGAGCCGTCAGCATTAACACGGGGGTGCGCCATTTTTCGCGGATGCGCTGCAAGGTTTCAACGCCGGTAATGCCAGGCATCATGACGTCCAGAATGATCAGATCGAATTCCTTTTGTTCGAGAGTTTGCAGACCCTCTGTGCCCGAGTGTGCGGGTGTGGCTTCAAAACCTTCGAGGGTAAAGTAATCAACGAGCAG
>DXSO01000196.1 GCA_019410445.1 Sutterella sp. | reverse complement strand
CCTTTACCGATTCGATGAACGGCGAACAACTGACTTTGCGCCCTGAAGGAACGAGTGCAGTCTGTCGTTGTGCCATTGAGCATAACATCACTTACAACGCACCTCAGCGTTTGTGGTATTTCGGTCCCATGTTCCGACACGAGCGTCCGCAGCGCGGCCGCTATCGTCAGTTTTTTCAGTTCGGCTGCGAAGCGCTTGGATTTGCCGGACCGGACGTCGATATTGAATTGCTCTCTTTGACGGCTCGTTTGTGGAAGAACTTGGGAATCAAGGCCAGTCTGCAGCTCAATAGTTTGGGGGCTTCTGAAGAGAGAGCTCGTCATCGTGAAGCGCTTGTGGCTTACTTCAACGAAAATTACGATGTTCTTGACGAAGATTCTCGTCGACGTCTGACCACCAATCCCTTGCGTATTCTGGATACCAAGAATCCGGATATGCAGGAGATGGTTGAGGCCGCTCCGCGCCTGCTTGATTTCCTGGGTGAAGATTCTCGACGCTTCCTGGGAATGCTTGAGGCGGGTGTTCAGGCTTTGGGCATTGAATACACGATCAATCCGCGTTTGGTTCGTGGTTTGGACTACTACAACCATACCGTTTTTGAATGGGTGACGGATCAGTTGGGCAGTCAGGGCACGATTTGCGGCGGTGGTCGATACGATCCGTTGATTGAAATCTTGGGCGGACGTCCGACTCCTGCGGCTGGTTTTGCTATCGGAGCCGAGCGCGTTATTGAACTTGTACGTGCCGCTGGACACGACAAACCTGTGGCGGCATGCGAAATATACGTTGCCCATCAGGGAGGCCATACAGAAATGGTGGCTCGTCAGATCGGCGAGAAACTTCGTGACAACGGTCACAAGGTGATTGTGCATGCAGGCAATGCTTCATTTAAAACCTCAATGAAGCGGGCGGATCAATCGCTTGCTCAATGGGCTGTGATCTGCGGCGAAAATGAGCTCAATGCTGGACAGGTTGCCATCAAACGCTTGCGTGATGCTCAGGGAAATCAGCAGTTTGCCGAGCAGATGACAATTTCCATAGAGTCTCTCCAAGATGTTTTTGGCGAGGAGCAGAAAGCCGATTTGCAATAAGTCGACGCTTGAGCCGCTAAAATAATTCCTTATGTTGCGCCGCTATGGAGATGGCGGCGCGTTTTAACTAGATGCGTATCGAGAGCCTTGTCAAGAGGCTCTGCAACATCGGAAAGCACTTGCACTTATGGCATACGATTTAGAAGAACAAGAGTCCCTGGCACAACTGAAGGCATGGTGGGATAAATGGGGCAACCTGACTTTGACTTGTATCACCATCGTCTGTTTGGCGTTTGCCGCTTATAACGGATGGAATTGGTACAAGCGTTATCAGGGCGGAAAAGCAACGGTGGCCTATGTGCAGCTGCAGAATGCGTACGTGCAGGGCGACGAAAAGAATGTACGTTCTCTTTCGGATGGCTTGATGAAGGAGTATTCGAGCCATGTCTTTGCTTCGTTGGCAGCTCTCATGAAAGCTGAGGTTGAGCACAAAGCCGGCAATCTTGACGAAGCACGCGCAGCACTCAACTGGGTGATCAATGAAAGCGGACATCCCGAGTACAACACGGTGGCTCGTGTGCGTTTAGCAGGCCTCGAACTTGATGCCAAGGATGCTCAGAAGGCAAAGGCGGCTCTTGACGGCATCGATACGGCACAAGCCGAGCAGCCCATTGTTCTGGATCGTCGAGGCGACGTATTGTTGGCTTTGGGCGATGTTGAAGGAGCCCGAGAGAGCTGGGAAAAGGCCATCGAGCGTGACAGTGCCTCCGGCGAGCTATTGGCTCTTTTGAGCTTGAAGATTCAAGCTCTGCCTGAAAAGAAGTCCTAAAGAATATTTGCAATATGAGTGCGGTGATCATTCATCGCTAGACTGACTGGAGTAACCTCGTGAACAAACAATTCAAGCGTGTTGTGTTGGCCTTGGCCGCCTTGTGCGGAGCGGCTCTTGTCGGCTGCAGCTCGACTTCGCACGAACCGGCAGAACTCGAGAGCATCAACCAGCTCGTCGAATCTGATCGCGTCTGGTCTCGTTCCGTCGGTGAAAACGTCACGGGACTTGTCACGCCGTTTTTAACTCAGTCCGGTGTTTACACAGCCGGAGGAAAAACGCTTTACAAAATTGATCCCAGAACGGGTGATCAAGAGTGGGCAGTGGAGGCTGATGCCGATATTTCTGCCGGCGTTGGCAGTGATGGCGAATTCGTAGCCGTCGGTACTGTCAAAGGCGAAGTTGAAGTATTTGACTCTTTCGGCAAGAAACTTTGGAGTGCGCGTTTGTCGTCCGAGATGAGTGTGCCTCCGCTTGTTGGTGCTGGGTTTGTCATTGTGCGTACGGCCGACACTCGTATTACGGCTTTTGACGCAAGTACGGGTGAGTTGCGCTGGCGCCATCAGTCTCAAGTTCCTGCACTGACAGTTCGTGCTGCGTCTCAGATGCGTTTTTCGCCTGCAGGCGTTCTCGTCGGGCAGTCCAACGGCCGCTTGTTGGCGCTTGATGGCCAGGGTAAGACGGTGTTTGATTTAGTGGTTGCGCAACCCAAGGGAATCACTGAAGTCGAACGCTTGTGTGATGTGGTTGGCACTCCTTTGGTGGATCAAAACATGATGTGCGCTTCCGCCTTTCAGGGAGGCATTCTTTGCATCAGTGCAAAGGATGGTCGCCCGCTGTGGCGCGCAGCAGTTGATGCTGTCAGCGGCCCCGTGACGGACGGTGCTCGTGTGTATGTGACAACGGCAAGAGGGGAAATCAACGCATATGATTATGCAACCGGTGAGCTTGTCTGGCAGAATGCCGAACTTTTGTGGCGCTCTCCGTCGGCTGCAGCCGTATTGGACGATGTAATCGCTGTGGGTGATTACGACGGCGTAGTTCATTTCCTTGACCCCAAAACCGGTAAATTTGTCGGCCGCACATCCGTTGACGGTGCTGTGCGAGTGGCTCCTATTTCGGGGGGTAAAGGCGCCATCTTCCAGACCGAAGAAGGTCAAATTTCCTATATCACCGTTACCAAGTAACAGTTAGAGCTTTCATATGCTT
>DXSO01000195.1 GCA_019410445.1 Sutterella sp. | reverse complement strand
AGATTGGGTCATTTTGGCCGTTTTGTTTTTTTCAACAATTCTTGGAGTTTCACGCGGCGTGGTGCGTGAAATTTTGGCAATTGTTGGCTGGGTGCTCGGAATTTTTCTCTCACTGCGATATGCCCCGGAGTTGGCTGAACGTATTCCGTTGCCGTCGGTTTCTATTCTCATTAGAACGGTTTTTGCAGCGATTGGAATTGTTGTGGCCACATTGTTTACCATCGGTATTGCAGGAAAGATATTTGCAAAACTGCTTGCAGCCGCTTCCATTAGTTTCGAAGACCGTGCCATCGGTGCGGTTTTTGGGCTCGTGCGCGGCATTGTTATTGTGTGTGCCGTCGTTTTTGTTTTGGGACTGACCAGTGCCGTTAAGACCGGATACTGGCGTAATTCCGTCCTGATTGTTCCGGCAGAACGAGTAATTGATTTTTCGATGCCTTATTTGCCGGCAGCCATTGCAGATATGCGCGGCAGGAAGAGTTTTTAAGAGATGAAGTGCGAAGCGGGTTCATAACGAATCCGCTTTCGTTTTATGATTAAATATAAGTATTTTGTTTTGAGAGCACGAATTGAAGGTCAATCAGGCTAAAATTCGCGATCTTTTAAAAGTTGCCTTGAGGAAATAAGGGAAATGTGCGGCATTGTCGGCATGATCAGCCAGAAACCGGTCAACCAACGAATCTACGATGCATTGCTGCTGCTGCAGCATCGCGGCCAGGACGCAGCGGGTATTGGAACGTTGGATGGATTGACTTTTCACATGCATAAGGCGATGGGTCTTGTGCGCGACGTTTTCAGAACACGCAACATGCGTGATCTGACCGGTTGTGCCGGTATTGGCCATGTCCGTTATCCGACGCAGGGATGCGCGAGTTCCAACGAAGAAAGCCAGCCCTTTTACGTGAATGCTCCGTACGGCATTTTGTTTGCGCACAACGGCAACCTTACCAACGCACCGGAAGTTGCTGCCGAGCTGTATAACCAGGATCGTCGCCATATTAATACGTCAAGCGATTCAGAAGTGTTGCTCAATGTTTTGGCTGATGAATTGATGAAGATTGTGCCGCCTTCCGGACAATTTACAGCTGAGGTGGCTTTCGCAGCAGTTAAAGGCGTACATAAACGCGTCAAGGGTGCGTATGCCGTTGTGGCTTTGATCGCAGGCAAAGGTCTGCTTGCATTCCGCGATCCCAACGGAATCCGTCCTCTTTGTTTCGGCACGCAGAAGCAGCCCGACGGCTCGATTGACTATCTTGTCAGCTCTGAATCGGTCACGATGGTGGGTCTGGAGTATGACTTTGTGCGTGATCTGGCTCCGGGTGAGGCGATCTTTATTTCGAAGGATCGCGAATTTTTCAGCTGTCAGTGTGCTGAGAATCCTCGTTTGAGTCCTTGTGCCTTTGAATATGTGTATTTTGCGCGTCCCGACAGCTATATCGACGGCATCAGCGTTTATGACGCACGTCTGAGATTGGGCGAGTACCTAGCTGACGAAGTAGCAGAAAAAATTGATCTGCGTGAGATTGATGTGGTTATGCCGATTCCGGACTCGAGTCGTCCTTGCGCGCAGCAATTGGCTGAAAAACTCAAAATTACCTATCGTGAAGGTTTTATCAAAAATCGCTATGTTGGCCGTACCTTTATCATGCCCGGCCAAGAGATGCGTAAAAAGAGTGTTCGCCAAAAGCTCAATGCAATGCCCGTAGAGTTTGCTGGCAAGAACATTTTGTTGGTGGACGATTCCATCGTACGCGGCACGACTATGCGAGAGATTGTGCGCATGGCGCGTGATTCGGGAGCTAAAAAAGTTTATGTGGCTTCGTCGGCTCCGCGTGTGATGTTCCCGAATGTTTACGGTATTGACATGCCTACGCGTGCCGAACTTATTTGCGGTCACGGTGCCTCTGCAGAAGATGTGGCTCGTCAGATTGGCGCCGATGCAGTTGTCTTCCAGACGATTGAAGGTCTGAAGGGGGCGCTCTCTGATCTCAATCCTGAGATTTCTCGATTTGACTGCTCCTGTTTTGACGGAGACTATGTCACAGGCGATATTGATGAGAAATATCTCGATAGGCTTGAGGCAAGCCGCAGTAAGCCTGCTCCTAAGACCAACAAGGATGACGAGGAATAAGTTGAGATGAAAACAGCCGACTGAAACCAGTCGGCTGCTTGAAGGATAAAAAAACGGAGGCGAGCAATCGTTTCCGTTTTTTCTTAAACGCGAAGCTGATTGCGCCAGCGTGTTTTGATTCGATCCGCAATCTCAGCAAGACGACGTTCGCATAACATCCAGTCGCGTTCGAGAATGTCTTCGCTTTCTTCGCAAACGCCCTCCATAATGGCTGTATCGAACTTGTGTACGCCGAGTTCGGAAAAGACAGCCATGACGGCCTTGTCTGCATGATTAAGCGCTTCTCGCGGACCCCCGGTGTGAAAACCGGAGCTTCCGGAACTTTGGAGTACAACCACCAATTTGTTGTGCAACAGGCCGTAGATTTTTTTTGCATTACGGCCTTCTCCGTGCGTGTAGGTCTTTCCGTCGCGAACGATATTATCGATCCAGGCCTTAAGCGGTGCTGGAATTCCAAAATTGTAGACGGGGCAGGAGATGACGATGACGTCCGAAGTGAGCACCTCGGCGACAAGTCCATCACTTTCCTTGAGCCGTTCAATCTGTTCGGGCGTTCGATCCTGAGCCGGTGTGCGAGCTGCTACTAAGAACGACTGGTCAATCATGCCGGGTGGTTTGGCTGCCACATCGCGCTCGAGGACTTTGACATTGCGGCCACGGACATTCTCTCTCAGAATACGAGCCATTTTTCGGGTGTAGGATCCTTGATTTTCTTTACGAACCTCACCGAAAAAAGCACTCGAATGAATAAAGAGGATCTGCGGCATTAAAACTTTCCTTTCCTTTAACCGAGCAACTGATCCCAAACGGGAGGTACAGGGTAACAGAGAAAAGTGGTTGTTGAGGAGACCTATGGGAAAAAAACCTGCAAAGAATTATTTCCACATAGGCGAAAACACCCAAGAGAGCTAAGTAAAAATACGGATTTGAGGGGATTGAGATCTCATT
>DXSO01000194.1 GCA_019410445.1 Sutterella sp. | reverse complement strand
TCATGGCGAGCGATCTGGTGCTCATTCCGTTTCAGCCTAGTCCCTACGACATTTGGGCTTCTCAGGAAATCGTCAATTTGATTCGAGAAGCCGAGACCTCTAAACCAACGCTCAAAGCAGCGTTCGTCATCAATCGCAAGATCCCCAACACCGCCATCGGACGCGATGTACAAGGAGCTCTGTCGGAATTTGAACTTCCTGTTCTCAATACCACAATCGGTCAACGAGTAATCTTTGCCGAATCAGCAGCCACGGGACAAAGCGTGCTTGAACAAGACTCCAAAAGCCAAGCAGCTAAGGAAATCCGCGATTTGACACAAGATCTACTTATGCTGTTGGAGAATGAACAATGACCAAAAAAACAGTTTCTATCAGACCGCAGGCTCGCAAAGCTTCGAGCTTGGAAGCCATGAATGCATGGGTGGAACAAGGCGCTGAAGTCAAAGCGGCTCCAACTTCTTCAACGGACAATAAAGAACCGATCAAACGACTATCCATTGACTTGCCTGCCAGCGTACATCGAGATCTGATGATGTACTGCGCAAGCAACGGCACCAAAGCCGCTCAAGTCGTACGCAGTCTTCTTGAAGAGCTTTTGCACAAATCCTGAAATGCACATTTGTTTATTTCAGGATTTCACCATCTGAATTCCTGCCAAAACCCCGCCGATTCAACACGTCTGACGATCGGGCGACTGACGTGAACGACTCGATCTGCCGAAGTCAAAATGACCGTACGGACTTGCTCTGAACACGAAACTCGCCTGAGCGATGCGTTCAACAAGCCGCAGCTGTTTGACGGCGGGCCACCAGGAAAAAAGAAGTCGATCGTAAGGATTCCAGAGCGCCACCCACCCCAAAACAAGCAACCCTTCAGACAGTGTCGAGCTGATCGTCGGATACTGCGGAAAGTTCGCCAGCCAGCGAACAATCTGACAGCCCAACATAAAAATAAAACCCCAGAAACAGGAGACAAGAACGCTGCGCAAAGCGGCACGTTCTTCAGCTCGGCGTTTACGGATTCTTTCCTTGAGATAAACCCGCATGATCGTCCCCAACACAGCCTCATCCTCCGGGCTCGTCTTCTGCACAGGGAAATAAATAAGAAGTCGGAGAGGATCCTTTTTAGGAATTGACTCCACTTGTTCTTCAACATAAGCAACCAGATCCGTATCAAACTGCATGTTGGACAACGGAACGGGAACAAGCGTTTCAACCGCATTGGACAAGCTCGACAAGATGATCTTGATCTCCCAGACTCCATCCTCGGCTCGATAGGCGCGCTGGTGCGTGAGAAACGCCGCAAGGTCGGCTTTCGTCACCCCAAGCTCCTTATAAATCGGAGCCTCGTCAGGCAATTCAATGGAATCTTTCGCTGCATCAATATTTCGGTCACCAATCATCCGCATCATCCTCTGCAAGTCTTCAATCCCATCATAACCGTCTCCCCGGTCTTCGGAGAAAGTTTCACCCCGGGCAGCTGTCTGTTTCCGGTCCCGAAGCTCTTTCCTTACCGAAGCACACCCTCCTCAATCAACGGAATTCACGATCGCCTTTGCTTTTTATTTCGTCTCTGTTTGATTTCAGCCGCCTCTTTCAGTTCACATGCAAATATTCCCGAGAGCTGCAGCAACGTCGAAGTTTGAGCCAGGTATGATTGATTTTCGTCAGGTGTAGCGCACAACGCAAACATTTGAAAACAATCGCCGCGGCTTGCTTTCATCAAACAGCTGCCGTCAAGCGCGTACAAGCGGATCGTCGATTGTTTTTTGCAACTGTTCAGGCAAACAATCCAAACCCTTTTCCAAAGTTTCAGGAAAACGGAATTGAATATGATCAAAGAAGCCATCGTAAAGATCGTCAATAAGAAAGATCTCACCTATGACGAAGCCTATGCCGTGATGAATGAGATCATGAGCGGAGAAACGTCACCGACTCAAAACGCGGCCTTCCTTGCCGCACTTTCCACCAAAAGCGCACGAGCTGAGACAATCGATGAAATTGCCGGCTGTGCGGCTGCCATGCGAGCCCATGCGACCAAAGTCGAAACCGGCATGGAACTATTTGAAATTGTCGGAACCGGAGGAGACAACGCGCACAGCTTCAACATTTCCACGACTTCGGCCCTTGTTGCAGCTGCCGGAGGAATGAAGGTAGCCAAACACGGCAATCGTGCCGCCTCTTCCCAATGTGGTACAGCCGACTGTCTCGAAGCTCTGGGGGTCAACATCAATCAAAGTCCCGCCCGATGTGTAGAACTACTCCACGAAGTCGGCATGTGTTTCTTCTTCGCGCAGAAATACCACACATCCATGCGATTTGTCGGGTCAATTCGCAAGGAACTGGGATTTAGAACCGTCTTCAATATTTTGGGGCCCCTTACCAATCCGGGAACCCCCACGATGCAGCTTCTCGGCGTGTACGATGACTACCTCGTCGGCCCTCTGGCTCAGGTTCTCATCAACCTCGGAGTCAAACGCGGGATGGTTGTCTACGGACAAGACAAACTCGACGAAATTTCGCTCAGCGCCCCGACCACAATTTGCGAAATTCGAGACGGTTGGATTCGGTCAAGCATCATTACTCCGGAAGACTTCGGATTCGAACGCTGCACGAAGGACGACCTCAAAGGCGGCAGTCCCGCCGACAACGCCCGCATCACTCTGGACATCCTCAAAGGAGCGCCGGGACACAAGCGCAATGCCGTATTAATGAATGCCGGAGCTTCGCTTTACATCGGCGGCAAAGCTCAGACTTTCAAAGAAGGCGTCTCACTTGCCGCCGAAATCATCGATTCAGGCAAAGCGCTCGAGACACTTTCCAAACTTATTGAAGTCAGCAACCGCGAAGAGGAGATCTCATGACGATTCTCGATCAACTCGCCGAGTATGCTCGGGAACGAACCCGACAAGCAAAGAAGAACTTTCCTCTCGAAGAGCTCCAACGTCAGGCTCTCTCGCTGCCCAAAGGGGATTTTTCTTTTGAGCAAGCATTGCGCAAACCAGATATTGCTTTCATCTGCGAATGCAAAAAAGCATCTCCTTCAAAGGGCGTAATAGCAGCCGATTTTCCGTATCTGCAAATCGCTCGGGATTACGA
>DXSO01000193.1 GCA_019410445.1 Sutterella sp. | reverse complement strand
GCACGTCCGGTGGTGTGGGAGGGAGCGAGGTGCAAACCCGCTCTCTACCCGATTCAATGCATTGCTTTGAAAGCGCTCTATGGAAGTCACCGCAATATGCAAGACCGGAGAAGTCCTTATACGACAAATTACCTAGAAGCATTAGCCTTGCGGGGGCCTGGTTGACAGTGCGGCACGACTGAGGTTTTGCCGCTGCAGTCCCCTCGCAGTGCGGTTCCCTGCCCATTTGCGATGACCAAGGGGAGTGCGTTGATTCGGGATCCACCATATGAGGAGAATTTTTAATGAAATCATTTCGCATTGCTGCGCTCGCCGGTGCCATTGCTTCGCTCGTCGCCGGCTCTGCTTTGGCCTGCACCACGGTTGTGGTCGGGCAAGATGCCACGTCTGACGGTTCAATCCTGATTGCCCGCTCGGCTGACAGCAGCGCACTGAAAGCGCAGCATTTGGTGATTCATCCGGCCAAGAAAGGGCAGAAAGGCATGTATCGAACAGCCGATCACCACGGAGCGAACAATTTTGAGTATCCGCTGCCGGAAAATGCCATGCGCTTCACCACGGTGCCGAATTGGCAGACCCAAGTGCACGGTGCAACGGGCTGGAATGAAGCGGGCGTCGGTTTTTCGGGAACGGAATCAATCTTTGCGCGCGATGATGCTCTGAAGATTGATCCCTATGTTGAGGACACCGGCATCACCGAAGATGACATTCCGGACGTGCTTTTGCCAGTGGCTAAAACCGCTCGCGAAGCCGTGCAGCTGCTCGGATCCATCGTTGAAACCAAGGGTGCCGGAGAAGGTTTCGGCGTTGTGCTGATGGATGAAAAGGAAGTGTGGTACTTCGAAACGGGCACGGGCCACCAGTGGCTCGCTCAGCGCGCACCGAAAAACCAATACTTTGCTTCCGGCAACCAAGGACGTCTGCAGAAGTACGATCCGAAGAGCTCGGACTTTTTGGCTTCCAAAACGCTCGTTGAATTCGCTGTAAAGAACGGTTTCTACGACCCGAAGAAAGATGGAGAATTCAATTTTTCCAAGGCGTACTGCCGCGATGATGATCGTGACCGCGACTACAACGATCCGCGCGTCTGGCAGATTCAGAAACTGCTGACGCCGAGTCTCGAGCAGCCGGTGCAGGCCGGCCGAAGCTTCCCGGTATGGGCCGCGCCCGACCAGAAGGTCACCATTGCTGACCTGAAGGCCATCATGCGCAATCACTTTGAGTCCGGAGAGCTGCAGTCTCATGATCCGTACACCAAGGGGCTTCGCGGCGACGAACCCTACCGCCCGGTGAGTGTCTTCCGCACCTATGAGTCTCATGTGATGCAGGTGCGCCCATGGCTGCCGCGTGCGATCGGCGAAGTGACCTATCTGGCGATGGGCATGGCTGATCTCTCGGTCTATTTCCCTGTGTATTCGGGCGTGAGTGCCTATCCGGAACACTTCGGCATGGGTACCGACAAGGCCGATGACAAGAGCCTTTATTGGAAGTTCCGCAAGCTTCAGACGCTTGTTATGACGGACTATCCGACGCTCGCCCCCGTTGTGAAGAAGGCTTATGCGGAGTTTGAAAAAGAGGTCGAAGGCCGGATGAAGACTTTTGAGGACAGCTATGTCAAGACCTTGAAAAAGGATCCTGCGGCTGCTCAGAAGTCGCTCGACGACTTCAACATTCAGGTGATAGCAGATGCAGAAGCGCTGACCGCAGATTTGATGAATCAAGTCTTCACGATCCGTACTGCAGATATCCAAAAGGATAACTTCTTCGCCAACCGTAAAAAGAAGGATTAATGAGCCTGTCTCTCTACAGGAGACCTGTTTCAAACTGAGCTCGTCTCCGGAATTCGCTTTTCATTGCAAAGGCTGAATTTCACAAAAATCCGCCCGTTGATTTGAAGAAAATCAGCGGGCGGATGGTTTTGAATCGTACTCAGGCCCGAAAGAGCTGATGAAGCGCGAAAGCGGTCGAGCAGATTGATTCCAGCGTTAGTCGTGCTCGAGGTATTCGCGCTGATAAGCCATCGTTTCCGGATCTTTTGTTTTCAGGTTGGGGTTCGGACAGCTCAGCACCTGAGCGCGAGTCGTGGCATAGCCGGCTTCGCCTTTGGTATAGGCAATGTGCGTCGCGCCGGGCATCTTGACAGCTTTCTTCAGAATGACGGCCGTGTTGCGGGCTTTGCCGTTGATGAGGAGAACCGAAACCGATCCAACCCAGCCGAGGCTCTTGCAGTGGTTGGCCTCGGCTTCATCGAGAGTGATCAAATTGATGCGATGAGCTTCCCGGGGGACATTGGCACAGCCGGCGATCAGGGCGGATGAAGTCAATGCGGTAATGGCGATTAGTGCTTTTTTCATGATTAATTTCGGAAAAGTGAGAGAAGTTACGTAGTCTGAGCTCAATGGGTTGTACGAGGATGAATCATACAGCTTCAAATGTATACAATCACTTGTTTGCGTATACCTAACGGACCCTTAAAGACAGATCCGCTAAACAACAGCCATTGCGCAGAGGCAATGCCAATAGTTTTCATTTGATTACCGTATATCAATCAAATTTTTTGGATAATCAAACAGTTGATGTTCACGGAACATCAATCATAATGGGTTTTGCTTCATTGCTGGAAAGCTCTTTTTTATCGTCCAGGATCACGCCCGAGTTCATCAGGAAAACCAAGACGCTTGACAGAAGAAGGGGGGGGGGTAAAAAAGACTGCAACCCTTGTTTTCACTGGAGAGCTTGATGAAGAAAACGATTATTGCTGCTTCGTTGACAGCATTGGCAATGGGACCTGCATTTGCAGGGGCTTCTGAATACGAAGCAAACGGGCAAACAAAGATATTTGATGGAACAGGGTCATACCCCTCAGGGGACTCGATAAAACTGATCGGCGGGTGGCATTATGACGACAAAACTGAGACAAACGTTTTTGACCATAGTGCGAGCAACACTAATATCACACTCACGGGCGGAACATTTGATGAATTGATTGGCGGCAATCACATCAGGAAGCCTAATACCGGTAGCTACGATCTTAAGATTGGCAACACTCACGTCACTCTGTCGGGGGAAGGCTCCGTCACCTATTTTATTGGCGGCAGCAAGGCCAATAATGCGGACAACACCAACCTGACTAC
>DXSO01000192.1 GCA_019410445.1 Sutterella sp. | reverse complement strand
GCTACATAGACGGCCGCCACGGCAAATCCAAATAGGGCGGCTGCACACAGAAGCGCCGTGCCGACCTGACGGCTCTTTTCCTTTTTCTGCGCATCCACCCCTGCGGCCTGACGTCTCTCAAGCCGGCTTTGAGCAAAACGGCGCAGCGAATTGACAAACGCCCGGCACCGAAGCGTCCAGGGCAACGCCTGCGGCTGCATGGGCGGCACGCAGCCCACGGCCTCGCCGTTGGAATCCGCGGTCGTGCGTCCGTTTGAAAAAATCGTCTCGGAGTCGTCTTCTCGCGCGTATCCGTACGTTTCCGAAGCAGCCGTCGCGTCCTGACTTTGCGCTTTTTTACCTTCCGTGGACTGCGCCATCAGCGCCTCAAGTTCCTTTTTGGCCTGCTCGGTCTGCTTGTTTTGCTGCCAGAAGACCGGATCGGCATTGCCGCCGTAATCAAGACCGAGTTCTTTGGCCAGGCGGTTGCGTTCTTTTTGAAAATCAATCGGAGTGTCGTTCATTTTTCAACGCTGCGTCTTGCTTCAATCCATCGCCGCCGACAGCTGCGTCAGCGCACTTTCGAAAACGTCGTCGTCGCCGTAGGCAGCCTCGCGGCTGCGCACGATCGTGATTTCGGTCTGCATCCGATCTCGCTTTTGATCACGCATTTCCTGTGCCACGGCAAGCACTCCCGACACCTTTCTCGCCAAAGCGGCCGTATCGGGCACCGAAGCCCGGGGAGAAACCCGCGTAAAAAGCAGCGTCTCGACGAGTTTGTCGGCAGTGACGAACGCGCGGATCTCACGCACTTTGAAGCCCTGCCAGACGACGCTGCCTTCGGGCGGCGGCAGCGCGGCAAAACGCTGTGCCTCATCGCCGCGGCTGAGCGTTCCGATGCCGGTCTGCGAGGGAGTGCTTTGCAAGCCAAAGCCGTGCTCAACCAAAAGCTTGAGTTCATTGACAAAATCACCCGTATCAAGACGCAGAAGCGGCGCGGCCAGCGCAATCTGCGTCTCGGCAAGCTTCGTGCCCGACGAAACGGATTCCTGCGGCTTGAGATCGAGCGTTTGACTCGGTACGGCGCTCACCAGAAACTGCACGGCGAAGTTTTCGGTTTCGGTATTGAAAAAAGCAGAAGTCACGTCTGCGCCGCCTGCAGCAAGCCAGCTCGGACGCACCTTTACGAACACGATCCCGCGCGTCTTGTCGGCTGAAATTTCAAGAGCCTGCGTGTCATAGACCACATCGGTGATCTTCTGACCGAGCACGCGCACAAGGTTGACATGGTCGCGCGAAAGCGGCTGAGTGAGCGGTTCGGCCGCATAGGCTGCGCTTGAGGCCAGCGCAGCTGCGCAGACAACTCCGAAAACGCGCTGAAGTTTGTGCTGATTCATAATTTAAGGTTTATATATGATCTGTTATCGGATGCTGAAGGCAAGCCGATCCCGTGAGCACGACATGCGCCGCATGCCGCAACTCGCCTGAACATGAACAAAATTGACCGGGAGATTTATCAGCCTTCTGCGCTCTGCGCCCTGGGATTGCCGCCGACGGCATCCGTGCTGACGGAAGGCTCCTTGATGAAGTCGGCGAGCGCTCGGGCCGGTTCAGAATACAGAGCCGGCTGGATCGTCAGCTGAGTGATGCGCAGACGACCTGCGCTTACAAGGTGTCGCATACAGACCGTTATGTCTTTGACGTCGGTAACCGAAGAAGCAATCATCATGCGCCTTTGTCCGTTGATGCACACGGCAAGCGCCTCGGCATCAACGGCCGAACTCATCGGATAGAAGACGCTTGAGGCGTAATTGCGCACAAGTTCGTCGGCTCCTCTCCGCACTCCCGCGGAAATCGTGCCGTAGGAGACCGCAGCGACGTGCTTCAAAAACATCTCGGCGCTCGAGGCGGCCGTCGCCGGCGTCATGTTGAGCAGAAGCTGAGCGCCGTCGGCGGCAAATCGCTCAAGCAGATTGGCGCTTACCGTTTCGTCGGTGGCTTCGTAGGTAATTTCGGCTCTCGGAGAAAGCACGATCGTGCGGCTTTGATCCGTACGCGTGAGCAGCGTCACGGCCAAAGCGGCGTTTGTGATCAGGCTCACGGCCAGCGCCGAGACGATGCCTCGCCGAATCTGAAGGTGCGCGGCGACTTCGGCCGAAACGGTTCGGTAGATGTCCATCATGATGCGAGTAAGTCCGTACGGGTTCAGTTACCCGATGAAATGGCGTCGCGCGCTTTGCGGTACGCGCAGAAAGAAGTCCGCGGGCAGATGCCAGTAAATAAGCGCCACGGCGTGCGTCATCGAGCCGCCGCCTCTCACCTTTTTCCATATCCAGGCAAAACCGAACGCTCCTGCCAATCCCGTACCGAGACCGCTTACCAGCAATCCGGCCACAAGTCCGCTCATGGCGACCAACACGTAGTCGCTGTCCCAAAACAGCAATCGGGCTCTTGCATCCAGCGTGCGCGGCACGGCAACGGTCTGCATGGCTTTTCTCCCTTGTCGATAAATTCGATTCGGTGCGAAGGCAATGCGAAAACAGAAATTAAAAAAGCTCGTGTCTTCGAAGAGCCTCCGCACCGGGTGCTTCTTAGATGCCCGTGCCGCTGAAAATCGCGTCGACGATCGTCGGCAGCATCAGCAGTGCCACTGCCGCGCCGATGGCCGTCACGGCCGCAATCACGGAACCGCGCACCAATCCGGTGAGCAGGCCCACGACCAGGAACGAAATCGCAATGGCTCGTCCCAAATAGCCTTTGGCCCAGCCCGAAATCAAGTCATACAACGACTTGAATTCCGATCCGCCCGTGGAGGCGTGCGCCGGATCAGCAACAAGAAGCAGTACCCAGACGGCCAGAACCGTCAGAAAACCCGCCTTCATGAGATTGCGGCGGGTTTCATCCGTCATGGAGTTGAACATGAAAGATCTCCTCGTATGGGGGTTACTGCGGTGAAGCGCTTCACAGAGAGGTTTCCCTGCCAGCATGCTTCGTGCTTTTTTCGGCCGAATGCCGCTGACGGCGGCTCTCGGCACGGCGGCGAATTCTTCGTAAACCCAACGGGAGCGTCAAGGGTGAAAAACGCCTCTTCAAGACTCGGTCGGAAAACTTTTCAGCCAAATCTCAAGCCGTTGGATCGAGGTGCTGAAACGCTGTCGATCTGGGCAATGCCGACAACCATGC
>DXSO01000191.1 GCA_019410445.1 Sutterella sp. | reverse complement strand
TTGTTTGGCAACGCTTGTTTTTTCTACCCTTTTGGTTCTGCCCGCTGTTTTTGCGGTGTTTTATTATTTCCCGAAGCTCAAGGATTTGATGGAAATTCTCATCATCCTGCCATTTGCTGTTCCGCCTGTGGTGAGTTCAGTGGGGCTGCTGCAGATCTATGCAGGCGAACCTTTTGTGATTGTGGGGACACCATGGATTCTTGTGGGAACCTACTTCACGATTACAGTGCCGTTTATGTACAGAGCGCTTGCAAATGGTCTCGAGGGTATTAATCTCAAAGATCTGATTGATGCGGCGCATCTGCTTGGTGCCAGTACCTTTTCGGCCTTCATGCGCTGCATTCTTCCCAATCTCAACCGCGCTTTGCTTGCGTCTTTATTCTTAAGTTTTTCTTTTTTAATGGGTGAATTTGTCTTTGCCAATATTCTTGTTGGCACACGTTTTGAAACGCTGCAAATTTATCTCTACACCAAACGCATGACGAGCGGCCATTTGAATGCGGCCATCGTGGCGACCTACTTCTTTTTAACGTTGATTCTTACTTGGGCTGCCATGTATTTGTCGCGTCCAAAACGCGAGCGCAAAACTGTGGATCAGTAAGGACTGTGCCGGATAATTCGCACCGAATTTAGAAATTGAGTCATATGGATCAATCAAAGCATTACGTTGAAGTCAAGGGATTGGCCAAACATTACGGCGCATCCAAAGTTTTTGACAAGCTTTCTTTCAGTATTGAGGAAGGTGAGTTCATTACGCTGCTCGGTCCGTCGGGGTGCGGCAAATCGACGTTGTTGCGTTGCCTGGCAGGTTTGGAAAAACCCGATGAAGGACGAATTTTCGTCGATGGTGAAGATATCACACAGACCAAAGCGCAGAAACGCGGCATTGGTATGGTGTTTCAAAGTTATGCCCTGTTTCCCAATATGACCGTGGCAGAAAACATTGCTTTTGGTCTGAAGATGCAGAAATTGCCCAAAGGCGAGATGCTGCATCGTGTAGCTCAGGCTATTCGATTGGTGGAACTCGTAGGCAATGAAAAAAAGTACCCGAATCAACTCTCAGGCGGCCAGAGACAACGTGTGGCATTGGCTCGCGCCTTGGTTGTGAAACCTCGGATTTTGCTTTTGGATGAGCCGCTGTCGGCTTTGGATGCGCGTATTCGCCGTAATCTGCGCGATGAAATACGTTCGATTCAGCGCGAAATGCATTTGACAACCATCTTTGTGACTCATGATCAGGAAGAAGCGATGACGATGAGTGATCGTATTTTTCTGATGAACAAAGGACAATTTGTGCAGGTTGGTACTCCGGAAGAAGTCTATCTTTCTCCCGCCAGCGAGTTTGCAGCGCGTTTTATCGGTTCGTACAACTTGCTCACTAAAGAGCAGGCAGGAAGAATCACCGAGGCGCATGACGAGGCTCTTTACGCAGTGCGTCCTGAGTCGGTTTATGTTCGAGAAGAGGGCGGCAAATATCCGGCGACGTGTTCTCAGCCAGTTGAAGCAACGGTGATTTCGCACCAGTTGCTCGGCAACGTTATTCGCTACCGCATTGCAGCGCTTGACACGGAATTGACGGTTGATGTGATGAATCGCTCAAGCAGCCGCTTGTATGCGCCGCAAACGCGGGTGCAGCTGCTTTTTAACTTGGCAGAAATCAAACCTCTGGCTCATTGATTTTTCAGTTGACAAATTCCAACGAGGTTTTATTTGTGGCATTGATCGGAAGTAGTCGTCGGGAGATGACAAAAGATTGCAGAGCTGTTTGAGGCGGCTGCTAATTCCGTGTTCGAATAAACATTGCCTGTAAATTGCGAATGCCCCAGAAAATTTATTTTTCTGGGGCATTCGGTTTTTATTATTTATCGCAGCCAGCAATCAGTTCACAGTAAAACTGATATCTTTCTGGGCGAATTTGACCGGCAGCCACTGCGGCTTTGACAGAGCAGGCAGGTTCGGATGTATGCGTGCAGTTGTAAATGCGACATCCATCGACCTGTCGGGTAATGTCAGGCATACAACGCAAAACGTCTTGCCGGCTCAGGTGAGCCAGCCCGAACTCCTGAAACCCGGGACTATCGATGAGTGCGCTGGGCTGTCCGCAAAAATTGGTTGAATAGTAAGTGGTGTTGGTCGTGGTTTGTTTGCCCAGATCAAGAGCTTCGGAAAACTCCTGCGTGCGGGCCTGTGCTTCTGGGCAGAGCACGTTTAGGATTGTGCTTTTTCCCATTCCGGACTGCCCCATGAGCAGGACTCGATGACCGGAGAAAATTTCGGTGAGCGTACTGCGAGTGTTATCCGGATCCGAAAGAGCTGAGACACTAACCGTGCGTACGCCTAGCTCATTGAGCGAGTCCAGAAAACATTGAGCCTCCGCGGCTTTTTCAGGCAGATCACATTTGTTGCGAATCACAAGCATTGGAATATCGGCAGCTTGTGCGGCAACGATTGCTTTCCAAATAAATTTTGGATTGAAGCTTGGACGTGAAGCAAACACACAGGCCACCAGCGTGAGATTGCTGGCAAGTTCTTTAATCCGCCATTCATCACTTCTGTAGAGCAAATTCGTACGAGGTTCGATACGCTCAATAGCCACTACGCCGCCGGAAGGCTGACTGCAGGTGACGATGTCGCCGACGACCACGTCAGACTTTTTCCCACGACGATGTGCCTCAAAAACTTCTCCCTGTTGTGTGGTGACGTAATGGTGGCGGCCATGCGTACGGGTAACCCTGCCGGTGAGCAGCGGACCGGAAAGTACTTCGGAAGTTTGGCGAGATCTGTTGTTTTTTTGCTGACGTGACATTGGTTAGGTCTGCTGCATTGAAAAATCGCGATGGCGCAGTGCGCTGGCTTCACGAAGAATTTCACTTTTACGAAGCAGGCGTGCATCGAGTTTTTCATCGCGCAGTCTGCGTCGGCGCTCCATGGCCATATTAAAGCGAGTAGCCTGCGTGCGATGTTCGTCGTTTACGGCAGACGCTTGGCTGAAGCGCTCTTTTTGTTCCGCAAGCAGTGCAGCCCGAATGCGGTGGGTGACATGAGGGCGGCGGTGGTTAGCAAGCGAATAAAGAATATTTGGCACAAGAGAATGACGATAGTCGCGATGAAGCTTTGCCAAAGCGCGAACAAGGGGTTTGGCTCCAACCATGGAGACCGCATAGG
>DXSO01000190.1:1592-3171 GCA_019410445.1 Sutterella sp. | reverse complement strand
GTCTCCAGTGAGCAAACACTTCCAGAACCCTTGGACACAAATACGTCAATGCCGCCAAATTCAGAAGTGTCATCAACCCCATGAAAAGATCGGCCAGATTCCATACAAGCTCCAGACTCATGACGGATCCGAGAAAAACCATTCCTATCACGGACAATCGAAAAAACAGATGCACAAGAGCAGATCTGGTAACGGTACGCAGCGCCATATCACTGTAGAAAAAATTCCCAATGACGCTTGTCAGAGCAAATGCGCAGACAATGAAAAAGAGCCATGGCGCAGTCCACGCACCCAAACTTGAACTTAAGACGACTTCCACAAGCTTGATACCGCTTTCTCCGGAAGTGCTCCACGCCGGATTCAGCAGCACAATGAAGGCTGTGGCAGTGCAGATAACAAAGGTATCGACATAGACTCCGGCTGCCTGCACCATTCCCTGCTCCACCGGGTGTCTGCAGTGCGCAGCAGCGGCAGCATTGGGAACCGTGCCTTGTCCGGCTTCATTGGAGTACAAACCGCGGCGAATGCCTGTCATCATGACAAACCAAATGCTTGCGCCTCCTGCGGCTTCCAGCGTGAAAGCTCCGTGCACAATGGCTTGAAAAACTTCGGGAATTCGCTCGAAATGCACGATCGCACAGGCTAAAGCCAACAGCAAATAACCCAACAACATGATCGGAACAATCCTGACAGCAAACCCGGCCAGTCGTCCGGCTCCGGCAAATACAACCCAGGCCGCATAACCGGCAAGCAATAGACCTGCAAGCCATCGCGGAGCTCCTGCAGTGCTTTCCAAAGAAATGGACAATGTGTTTGAGAGGACCGAATTGAAAATTAACCCGTCAGCTATCGCCAACAACACGGCAAAAACAGCTGCCGCCAAAGGCTTCCCGCATCCCCATCGAATATAGGCCGACGGGCCGCCCGTAAAGGAGCCGTCGGCATTTTTTCGTTTGTAAAGTTGCGCGGCCGTACTTTCAATAAACCCGGTTGCAGCACCAAAAAAAGCACTCACCCACATCCAGAAAATGGCTCCAGCTCCGCCGATGGAAAGAGCCAAGGCGATTCCAGCAATATTGCCTACGCCGACGCGAGCCCCTGTCGACAAACAAAAAGCTTCAAAGGGAGACATCCCTTCGCATGCTTGCTTTCTGCCTAAGAGACGAACAACTTCTCCAATAAAGGTCGCCTGAAAAAAACGTATCCGTAAAGTAAACCAGATACCGATCCCCAGTAAAAGAAAAGCAAGAAAGCCATCCCACAAAAACGAATTGATCGTTTGGATCATCTCAAGCAGTTCTTGCTCGATGGCTGCAAATGCTGAGTTCATTGCAAATTTCCTGTTGCTTTAGTAGCTGTTGAATGCTTTTCCTGATATTGCCATCAACGCTTGTCATTCTGACAAAATCTTCAGGAATACTTCCGTGCGTTTCGAAGCATTGGAACGCAGATACCTTCAAAAGGGACTTTTCATTGCCGCAGGCAATGTGGCATCCCTCTTTGCTGAGTCTTGCCCGCATCTGACGCAAGACAATCCGGTTGTGCGAACGTTTTCAGCACACTTTCAAACCTGTTCCGT
>DXSO01000190.1:0-1582 GCA_019410445.1 Sutterella sp. | reverse complement strand
TCTTCCTTTACTTTTCCTTAATGAATGCGTTTTTCCAAGCGCTGCGCAAACGTCAGATAAAAGTTTCGATTGACCGGATTGGATTCATGTTTGGCAATCGACCGCAGCAGGCGAATCTGCGATTGAATCACCTGAGTGCGTTGAGCTTCCGACAAATCCGTTCGCGGAAGGATCACCTCCACCAACTCCAGTCCCCACTGGTAATCATCCACACTTGCGCCTTTTTCCGCCTGCAAAAGACGCTCGATTGCCTGCTGCGGCGTTCCCAACAGCTGAGCGTAGCGATCGGCACGTTTGGCCTTGGACAATGGATGCAGATTGACGGGACGACCATCGAACCAACCGACCAAACCGCTGAAAACGGCGCGAGAAGCATTTTCGATGTTACCGTATACCTCACTTAACCAGGGCTTGTTCGCAAGTTCGTCGGGCAATCGGATGTTTTGTGCAATCGTCTCTGGATCCTCGAAACGATTCATGCCCTTGACCGTTTCATCAAAAACAAATTGAATGGCCTTGCTGTAATCCGTTAAAGCTCCAACGGCTTGATCCTGTCCGATAATCGGCGTTGTATGTCCCGGAACCAAAACTTCCGGCTTAAGAGCCGCCAGTTCGGCTGTTGTTTTAGCCCATGCACGAACGTCACGGTACGGAGTGCCGCGAATGGCATACAGATTCGGAAAGGCTTTGTAGAAATTATCACCGCTGAACAAGACTCGCTGTTTCGGCATCCAGACGTACAGATGATCATTCGTTTCGCCCGAAACCTGCTTGAGCACCAAATCAATACCCGCAATCGTAATGTTCAGAGAGCCATTCACCCTGAGATTGGGCTCAACAAACCCCTTCATCATATCCTTGTCATAGGTTCCAGAAGGAGCCAATCCTCGATTGGTCAATTGCTCCTTCGGAAGCGTTCGACCAAACTGCATGATTCCGCGCTCAATCAGCAAAGGATTGACAACTGCGTCGGCGCCCGTGTTGTTGCTGAGATTTTGCGCTGCAATGATTTTGACATCCCCCTTGGCACCTTTCAGATAAGCTGAAGCGCCTCCCACATGATCCTGATGTCCGTGCGTATAGATAATCGCCTTGACAGGCAAATCTGTGATTTTGCGAAATTCCGCAAAAGCGTCTCCGGCGCTTTTCGGTCCAAACAGCGAGTCAATCAAAATAATGCCGTCATCACCGACGATCATGGATGTCGTCGCACCATGAAAGCCCACAGCCGTGTAGACATTGTCGGCAACTTTATGAATTTTCTTAACAAAATACGGATCCTGTTTTTGAATCTTGGCTAAAGCCATTTGAGGATCATCCATCAGCGTACCGGCAGACGCACCTCCGCACGCAATCGTCAAGGCACTGATCACTGCAGCATGGAAAAAAGTTTTTTTGAACATGGTTGCTCCATTTATTCGGTCTTAAGTTTCAAGATTCGTCTGCAAACGCTGACATCGGCACACATGAGCCATGTCATAGGCTGAAATGCTAAAAAGAGCAGGCACAGCCCACAAGGCGAAAAGACGACTTAAAATGGCCGAAATTCTGGAAAATTTTCAAAAATAGAAAACAGAAAACC
>DXSO01000019.1:19822-20840 GCA_019410445.1 Sutterella sp. | reverse complement strand
AACCAGCATCACGAAAACACCCAAAATAAAAGTGGGCAGGGCCAAGGCCAAAGATGGTCCGACGCGCTCGGCAATTTCCCGATTGATGCTGCGCCCCGCATCCGACAATCCCAAATCTCCGGTCAACAGAGGAACGGAACGGGTATAAAAAACGGTCTTCGTAATCTTCTCTATGCCTTGAGCCTCTTCGTTGTACACCAGCGGAAGATCATAGCCATGTGCTGCTTTCCAGTTCTCGATGGCCTGCGGCGTCACATAGCGCCCTCCGATGGCAAGACGAGCCATGTCCTCCGGAGTATTGACGGCGAAAAAAAGCGCAAACGTTATCGCATTCACCCCAAGCAGAATTAAAAACCCGTAGGCGATGCGTCTTACGATATAACCAATCACTGCCGGCCTCCCGTCTCATTGTCGATACCACGACGCAATCGACGTTTTTCCAAGTGAGCCCTTACAAGCCATACCAACCCCACTGCCGCAGCCAAAATAATCATCAACGGCCAAAGCACCGGCGTATTCCAAGCTCGGATTTGCTCCATGCGCTCTTGAGCGTCAATGCGAATGTACTGCACATTATTTCGAATCATCTGTGTGGGTTTGGCATTTTTCACCCAATGATGCAAAGCTGCCGCCGACGTGGGGAAATAGCCAAAACTCCAAGGCGCATCCTTTTGCACGATGCGGATCATTTCATCAATCACTCGAGCCTTTTCCGGTCCGTTTTCCAAGTTGCGAAGCGATTCAAAAAGTTCGTCAAACCGTTCGTTGCGGTAGTTGCTTGCATTTTCTCCGGCACCGTTGACCGCCTTGCTGTTGGGACCGTACAAAAGCGTAAAGAAGTTCTCCGCATCCGGATAGTCTGCAAGCCATCCCCAGTAGTAAATTTGGGCGGAACCCTTGGCCATCTTATCTTGGAAACGGTTGTAGTCCGTCGCTCTGATTTCCAGCTGAATTCCGATTTTGGCAAATTGGCGCGCGGTCCAATCTAAAAATGACTTGGAACCGGCGCTCGTTCCCT
>DXSO01000019.1:0-19812 GCA_019410445.1 Sutterella sp. | reverse complement strand
GAGTACCAGCGGACGTCCCGTTTTCGCATCACGTCCGTCCGGATAACCGGCTTCTGCCATAAGCCGCCGAGCCTCTTCGATCGAGCGCCGTTTGATGCTGCCGTCGGACGTTCGCTTGAACACCACCGGATTAAATGCCGAAGGTCCATCATCCCTCCAACCAAACAGTCCCGGCGGAAGAGGTCCATGAGCTGTCTTTCCCTGACCTTTTTCAAAGATTGCAATCTGCTCTTCCCAATCAAGCGCAATCGAGATGGCCTGACGCAGCAATCGATTGCGTCGTGCTTCTTCAAGCGTTTTCCCTGCACCGACAATCGGATCAAGCCAGTTAAAACCGATGTACCAAAGATTGGCCTCTACCGTTGTCGGAAACTGCAGTTTCTTTTCTTTGTAGAGTTTTTCCTTATCTGGGTCATCACCCATCGCCACTATGTAGCCCTGCCCCACATCAAGTCTGGTGATCTGGGGACTGTCATAGTAGCCTTGTAAAAATTTGGACGTCGTCGGCACTGCCTCTTTTTCCATCGTCATCACAATACGATCAACAAAAGGCGTACGTTTGCCGCAGTCCGTCAAAAAACCATTTTTCCGATCTTCTTCCGATCCCTCGCAGGGATAAACAAGTCCTCGATAGTTGGGATTGCGCTCAAGCACATGCTCCCGGTTTTGTCTGGAAATCGTGAGCATGTAGGGCCCGGTTCCGACAGGCCACGTATCAAGTGAAATATTGTTCTCGGCAAAACCCGGATTGGCATAAAAAGCTTCCGCCTCCCACGGCATCGGCGCAAAAAAAGCCATGGCCATCCAGTTGTCAAACTGCGGATACTTGCCTCGAATCGTTATCTGCAACGTGTAGTCATCAAGAGCTTTGACCCCTTCACAGTCAAACTGCCGAAGATCAATGTGCCTGCTTGACTTTCCATTCGACCTGCTTTCTTGCAGAGCCTTTCCGATTTTCTCGGACAATTCATCGAATCCCACAATATAGGAGCGAAGGATCCCAAATGCGGGACTCACAACAGCAGGCGATGCAATGCGTTTGATCCCGTAGACATAATCGTGAGCCGTCAGCTCCCGCGTGCCTCGCTCGGGCAGCTCCAATGGACTTGAAAGCTTCGCTGCGCGACTTGGATCCAATGTGTTGCAAAGCCAATTACCCTGCGCATCTTTTGCAAAAGCCGGGTGCGGTGCAAACAGAATTTGCTTGCGAATCGGAATTGTGTAAACAGAATAAGCAATTGAAGCAGTCGGAGCATCTGCCGGCAAACGTTGCCCCTGAGCATCCAAATATGCAGGCTTGACGACTTTCTCCGCCGCCAACGGCATTAATTCATAGGGACGTTTGAGGTACTCATAGCCATAAAGCGGCTCATAAACCCCATATGTGTAAATCGTTTCATCGCTTGAGTAAGAAACCTGCGGATCAAGCGTTTTCGGACTTCTTCCGGAAAAAGTTGAAAACAGCGTATTCGTTGCGTAGTCCGAAAGCGAGCGAGGCGCGTTGATCGGATCTGAACATCCCGAAATAAGTGCGACCGAACACAGCGCCGCAATACAAAACGACAAACGCATCACAGCAGTGATTTTCCCAATAGAAAGAAACACTTAGACTCTTTTCAAAAATTGAGGAAGGCTTTCGCAGGCGATTGCAATCCAATATACTTTCGGCTCAGCATCAAGTTCGGTGAAATTTCGAGAGTAAATTCTCATACCTCATCGGCGCTGAGCCCCCTTATTGTGAACGATTTTCAGCGTCCGCACCGAGCCTGTCGCGGGCGCTTTTGTTGCATGACTGAAAAAATCTTTTCTTATCCCGTCCGCATCTACTGGGAAGACACGGATGCCGGCGGCATTGTTTATCACTCCAACTACCTTCGCTTTATGGAGCGAGCACGTACCGAATTTCTGCGTACGCTCGGTCTTGAGCAGCGCAAGATGCAGCTCGAAGGTGCTCCTGTCATCGTCGTCAGCACCATGGACATCAAATTCGTACGCCCTGCAGTTCTTGACGATTTGCTCACGGTCAAAACCCGCATCAAGCTGTTGCGTCGAGCTTCGGTGGTTTTCGAACAAATCATCGTTCGCGGTGAAGAAACGATCTGCACAGCTCAGGTTCGTTGCGCTTCGGTCGATATCAAACTCGGAGTGCCGACGCAGACCGATCCTCGGATTCTTGCAGCACTCGAAAAGTACGCACCGGATCAAACGGAATAGCTCTTCGTATCTACCAAAAATTTTCAATTTTTCTTTTAATTGACCATGAACTCTGCTGACCTTTCCATCATCACGCTCGTCATGAACGCTTCCATCGTCGTGAAGTGCGTCATGGGAATTCTGCTTTTGGCTTCGCTGTCGAGTTGGGCCACCATCTTTTCCAAAATGCTTGTGCTCTCCCGCAGCCGTCGTCAAACCGATGATTTCGACAAGCGATTTTGGTCGGGATTGGATCTGGCCAAACTTTACGAAACCGCCAGTACGCGTCCTGAACGCACAGGAGCTCAGGAACGCATGTTTGTATCTGGGATGAACGAATTCCTGAAAATGCCCGGCCGTCCTGCCGATGACGTGCTCTCCGGTGTGCGTCGCAGCATGAGCGCCACCTATCAGCGCGAAATGGACGTACTTGAAAAAGGTCTGCCGATGCTCGCTTCCATTGGTTCTGTGTCTCCCTTCATCGGCTTGTTTGGCACGGTATGGGGCATCATGGACGCCTTTACCGGCCTGTCGAGTCTTGAAAATGTCTCTTTGGCTGTTGTTGCACCCGGCATCGCCGAAGCTTTGGTGGCAACTGCTGTCGGCTTGTTTGCAGCTATCCCTGCAACTGCCGCCTATAACCTCTTTGCCAACCGTATCGAACGTTTGAGCAACCGCTTCGAGAGCTTTAGCGAAGAGTTCCTGAACATTCTCGCGCATCAGCGCTAATCCGCTGCTGATTTGGAGAGCAATCATGGCTTTGCGAAATCAAACCAGTCGCAAAAAGCGCCGCTTGATGAGTGACATGAATGTCGTTCCATACATCGACGTCATGCTCGTTCTCGTCGTGATCCTGATGGTCGCTGCCCCTTTTGTTAATCCGTCAGTTGTAAACCTGCCGTCAGTAAGAAAAGCCGGCAAAGCGCCTGCTGAAAACATCCAGGTCGTTGTGCATGCTGACAGTCGTTTGTCGATCAAAACGAAAACGGGGTTGCATCCTGTTGACATGCCCCAGCTTGTCAACAACGTCAAAGCCGCACAAGCCGGACTAAAAACTCCCGTTGTCATTGCTGCCGATCGCGATGTTCGCTATGAACAAGTTATTGATGTGATGAAGGCGCTTCAAAGTGCTGAAATTGAACGCGTCGGTCTGGCGCTTCAGATCGAAGGTGCACGCTAATGACTGACACTCGCCGCCCGATCCAGCCAGGCAATGAAAAAAAATTTGACCTTCCTTTAGGATTTATCGCCGCAGTTGGCGTGCATGTTCTTTTGTTTGCCGGGCTCTTTTCGGTTTTTCAATGGAGAACTGAGCCTGAGTCGTTTTACGCCGAGTTATGGACACCGGAAGACGCCTCTGGCGAAAGTGTTGCAGGCAAAGCCTCTGAAACTCCGGACACACCTCTGCCCAAAGACACTCGTTCTATTTCTGAGCAAGAACAAGAACGCCTAGAGCAACAGCGCCTTGAACAGGAACGTCTGGAACAACAGCGTCTCGAACAGGAACGCCTGGAACAACAGCGTCTCGAACAGGAACGCCTGGAGCAACAACGCCTTGAACAAGAACGCCTGGAGCAACAACGCCTTGAACAAGAACGCCTGGAACAGCAGCGTCTCGAGCAGGAACGCCTGGAACAGCAGCGTCTCGAGCAAGAACGTCTGGAACAACAGCGTCTCGAACAGGAACGCCTAGCCGAGCAAAAGCGCATTGAAGAAGAGCGCGCCGCTGAAGAAGCGCGTAGAGCCGAAGAAATACGCCTGGCAGAAGAGAGACGAAAACTTGAGGAAGAACGCAAACGCTTGGAAGAAGAGTTAAAGCGACAAGAAGAAGCTCGCAAAGCTGAGGAAGCTCGTAGGGCTGAAGAAGCCCGCAAGGCTGAGGAAGCTCGTAAGGCCGAAGAAGCCCGCAAGGCTGAGGAAGCTCGTAAGGCTGAAGAAGCCCGTAAAGCTGAAGAGGCTCGCAAGGCAGAGGAAGCCCGAAAAGCTGAAGAAGCTCGTAAGGCTGAGGAAGCTCGCCGAGCCGAACAAAAGCGCATTGAAGAAGAGAAAAAGCGCAAAGAGGCTGAACGACGCGAACGCATTCGCCGCGAAAAAGAAGAACAAAAACGTATCGCCGAGGAAATGCGTCGAGCTGAACTTGCCCGCATCACAGGAGCGCCGCAAGTTCAATCGGGTCAGGTTGGCAAAACAACCGGCACGCCCAATACTCGCGTACGCAATGTCACTGGCACTGCGTCTGCACAGTACGCAGCCAGTGTCATCGCCTGCATTCGCCCGAATATCTTCTTTACGGTACCGGCAGGTATTGAACGTGGACAATATCAGGCAGTCTATCGCGTGAATTTGCTGCCCAACGGAGAACAAACGGGACATCCCGTCCAACTCAAAAGCTCGGGCATTCCGGCTTACGATCATGCGGTTGAAACTGCCATCCGCCGTTGCAACCCGTTCCCGCGCCCGAAAGACCAATCCTCAACAGTCCCGCGGTCTATGCAGATCACTTTCGATCCGGTTGAAGATATCGCGCCAAACTGATTCACTTTTCCCACCTCCTTGGCCTGAGCCTTGGAGGTTTTTTCTTTTATTGTCTGAGGACACAACCATGCAGCTGACTGTCGTTGTCGAAAATCAAACCTGTTCTCAACAACTTCTCGCGGAATGGGGCTACTGCGCCTGGCTTGAAAGCGATGAGCGAGTCATTCTGCTCGACACTGGCGGCATTCAGCACACCCTGTGTCACAATCTCTCCGCTTTGGGATTGAATGCCTCTCGCATCACCGACCTTATCCTCTCCCATGGCCACTTCGATCACACCTCCGGAGTGATGGATGTCCTGCGCCTTTCCCCCAAAACACGTTTGTGGGCGGCTCCCTCCATCGGACGCGAACGACTTGGCGACAAAGATGCCAAACGATCTTCCGGCGGAGGAAGCATGCTCGCAGGACTTTGTATTCACCCCGTTGACCCTTACATCGAAGTTGCCCCCGGCATTACAGCATTTACCGTTCCGCTCAGTGAGCGCGATCCTCGTTGGGTCTGCACACACCATATGTTCGAGCGAACCCCAGAAGGGCAAATTATTCCGGACACGTTCTCCGACGATGTATCCGTGTTGATTCAAACTTCCAAAGGTGCATCTTTGCTATTGGGATGCGCACATGCTGGATTGCCCAACATTCTTGCTTACGTTCGAAAAACTTTCGGCATCGAAATCTTCGACACAGTATTAGGCGGCACACATCTGAGCAGCGTACCGCCTAACGACTACCCGCTTTGGATGGAAGAACTTTCCAAATATAAAGTCCTGCATTGGCGTCCCTGCCATTGCACAGGTTTTAAGGCCGCCGCAACGTTGGCCAAACATTTTTCAGACGTTGACTGGGCCGCCGCTGGAACACGGCACGAACTCTAACTGGAAAGTTTGACAAACGTCACGGGCACGTCATGCTGCTGAGCTAGATGACGCGCCCGCAGTTGTCCGCAACCACCTTCAATATCCTGAGCCGCACTATCCCGCAGCGTTGCAACAATTCCTCGACGACGCAAAATCGTAATGAGGTCTTCGATGTGATTGCGGCTCGGACGCTCGAAATGACTGCCAGGCGTGGGGTTGACGGCAATGAAATTGACCATGGCATAACGACCGTCGAGAAGTTCCGCCAAGCGCTCAACTTCCGCAAACGTATCGTTAATGCCGGCCAGAAGAGTCCATTCAATCTGAGCCGGATACTTGGTGGATTCTGCGTAAGCAAGCGTCCGTTCCAGAAGATATTCCGGACTGAGCGCAGGAGCATTTTTCAGAAGTTCCCGTCGCTTTTCGAAGTTTGTTGTATGCAATGACAAAGCAATTGCCGGCTTGACGGACCATTTTGTGAGAGACTCAAACAAACGCTCATCTCCCACACTGGAAACCACGATCTGCTTGTGAGCCAGTCCGGCCACGTCGCCCAAAAACTCGACGGCTTCCTGAACAGCCTTCAAGTTGTGCGACGGTTCTCCCATGCCCATCAGTACCACTTTCTTGATGTCCGGCTTGACGCGCGCGGCCGCCACATACTGTGCAGCAATCTCAGCACTGGAAAGCTGTCGTTCAAGTCCTCCCTTTCCAGTCATGCAAAAAGCACACCCCACAGCACATCCGACCTGCGTGGAGATGCAAAGCGCTTGCCGAGGAAGCAGCACTGCTTCGACACAAGCTCCGTCTGCAAGCTTGACCAGCAGTTTGCTGCTTTCAGCCTGCTCGCTTTCTTTGACATGAAAACTCACGAGCGCCTCAAGCTGCTCCCGAATCTGAGGCAGTTTTTCCTGAAGCGGCTTCGGGAAACTGGCATGCCCCTGAGCCTGCCACTGAGCGCGTCCGAGCCAAGAGCGCCACAGACGACGAATATGGGTAGGCTTGGCACCAAGCGCCTCAAAATCATGTTCGAATTCACTAAGATGAAAAGATCGAGCCATAGCAATCAACTGACGCAAGCTTTAGGAAATGGAGGACGAAAAAAAGTCTTCCGAGCAGTGGTTCGGCAACACTCTCTCGTTTCGTGTCCCGGATTATGCCTGTGAACTCCGTTGAGCTCATAGGTGAGGTTTTGTAAACAGCGTATCAAGCTCAGTTTCGGCAAAGCTTTGCCTGACAAAATTCCGAACCGATTTCTGCCGCCTCGATAAAGACGGCCTCCTTTTTTTCACTCTAAAGATTTTCAGAGATGGAACGCATGTTCGAACGCACTTTCTACGCTGCCCGTTGGTTTTTAGCCCCGGTTTTTCTGGGATTATCGCTAGCCCTCGTCGCTCTTGCCATTAAGTTTTTCCAAGAAATTTTCCATGTTTTGCCTCACGTGCTTTCTTTGAGCGAGGCCGATCTGATTCTTTCGCTGCTCTCGCTTATCGACATGGGGCTTGTAGGCGGCCTTATCGTTATGGTGATGTATTCATCGTACGAAAATTTTGTCTCCCGCATGGATCTCGACGATCAAAAAGATGAAAAACTCGGCTGGCTCGGAAAAATGGATGCCGGCTCTCTCAAAAACAAAGTCGCTGCAAGCATCGTTGCCATTTCTTCGATTCATCTGCTGCGAATTTTCATGGACATCCAGTCCGTCGCCAATGACAAACTGCTCTGGTATGTTGTCATTCACCTGACATTCGTACTTTCAGCCTTCGTGATGTGCTGCATCGACCTCATTACCAAAAAATCGCATTGAGATCACTGCAGCCCCAACTCTTGGAGCTTGCGCGTAAGCGTATTGCGTCCGACACCAAGCTTCTGGGCTGCCTCAATCTTTTTCCCGTGGGTAAATTCCAGGGCCGTCTTGTAGACCGTTGTTTCAAAAACTCGGCTCAGCGCATCCATCGCACGCGGAGTTTCGTCAGACAACAATTGTCTGACAACCTCCGCGAGTTGGTCAGTCCAACCTCCCGAACGCCGAGTCATTGCCGCAGCTGCGCTTTCGTTTTGCACCGAACTCGTCGCCGATTTGAATTCAAACGGCAAGTCTTCCGGTCGAATCCACTGTGAAGGCGCCATCACCGTGAGCCAATTGCAGAGATTTTCCAACTGACGCACGTTGCCGGGAAATGGGAATCGCCTAATCACTTCAAGAGCCTGAGGCGTCAGCTTCTTTCGATCAGTTTTAAGATTGGCCGCCGCCGCACTAAGGAAATGATCTGCCAAAGCCTCAATATCTTCAGCACGCTCACGCAAAGGCGGCAACTGAAGATGAATCACATTTAATCGGTGATACAAATCCTCTCTGAAAAGCCCTTGTCTTACTCTTTCCTGTAAGTTCTGATTGGTCGCAGCAATCACACGAACATCGGCCTTAATCGACTGCGTACCGCCGACTCGATAAAAATAACCATCACTGAGCACACGCAACAGGCGCGTTTGCAAATCAGCCGGCATGTCTCCGATTTCATCAAGAAACAGCGTGCCGCCTTTGGCCTGCTCAAACCGACCGTACTGCAGCTGATTGGCTCCGGTGAAAGCTCCCCTCTCATGTCCGAACAGTTCGCTTTCCAAAAGCTCTCGAGGAATGGCTGCAGTATTGATCGCTACAAATGGAGCCTTGCAACGCAAACTATGCTGATGAAGCGCTCGGGCCACCACTTCCTTTCCTGTACCCGACTCACCAGTCAGCAAAACCGTCACATGACTGTGTGCCAATCGCCCAATAGCCCGGAATACTTCCTGCATGGCTCTGGACTGCCCAATAATCTCTTCCCGATGAGACTCCTGCTTCGTTGCCTCGGATTCATCTTCTGCTTTTTCGGCTACTGCGCTTTCTTCTCGAGCGCGTCGCAACAAATCTATGGCCCCGTTGATATCGAATGGTTTGGCCAGATATTCGTATGCCCCGCCCTGAAATGCACTCACGGCACTGTCAAGATCGCTGAATGCCGTCATGATGATGACAGGAAGCCCCGGACACTTATTCTTGACAAACGCCAGCAAGTCCAATCCGCTCATGTCATGCATGCGGATGTCGCTTAATAACACCGAAGGCGTATCGCTTTCCAAAGCCTTCACAACATCGGCAGCCGACTCGAACAAGCGAAACGGCATTTGTGCACGCGTAAGCGCTTTTTCAAGCACCCAACGAATGGAGCGATCATCGTCCACAACCCAAATTTGTCGCATTTTTTCCACTTGATGAAAATCAGTTGATCGGCTCGCCTAACGGAAACAGCAAACTGAAGTCCGTTCTGCCCGGTCGGCTGTCGACTTCAATCGATCCGCCGTGACGCTCAACATAGGTCTGCACGATCGACAATCCGAGCCCGGTGCCTCCGTCATGGCCCGTCACCAACGGATAGAAAATCTTTTCGCGAATGCGCCTGTCGATTCCAGGACCATTATCAATAACGTGCACATTCACGGCCAAACGATAGCGCTTGCGTTGAATGGTGCACTGTCGCGCAATACGCGTCTTTAACGTAATCTCTGCACGCGAATCCGCAATCAGCTGCTTGCCAGCTTCAGCTGCATTGCGCATCAAATTCAGAAATACCTGAATGAGCTCTTCCGTATCGCCTGTAATCGAAGGAACCGACACGTCATAATCCCGTTGTATTGTCAATCCCGTTCCAAATTCAACAAGCACCAAATTTCGTACCCTCTCGAGCACCTCATGGAGATTGACTTCCGACAAATGTGGCTCTCGTCGATAAGGCTGCAAGAGTCGATCCACAAGCCCCTGCAAGCGATCAGCTTCAGAAATGATGACTTCCGTATATTCGCGCTGCTCTTGGTTTTCCAGTTCCGCTTCAAGCAGCTGCGCCGCGCCTCGAATTCCGCCCAAAGGATTTTTGACTTCATGAGCCAGATTGCGCAGCAAAGTTCTTGAGGCTTCCCCCATTCCTGCCTCTTGTTCCTGCCTCACACTTTGGATGGCTTTTTGAACAGGAATAATTTCAAGCAAAACACTGCTTTCACTTTCCGCAATGCTCGAGAGCATGATTTGGACAGGTTCCGGTTCGGCCAAAGGGCGACGAAGCTCTGTCACAGCTGTGTAAGGAACAAGCTTCTTGTCTTTATCGGAAAATCGTTGAGCCCATTCACGAACATGGGCAATCAGCAAACCGATGTCCGTTCCTTTGAGATTGCGCCGAGAGCAACCGATGAGCATTTCTGCAGCCGTATTGCACCACCGCACTCGAGCGTAACGATCAAGTACGACAACACCCGTGCTCAATAAATCGGCTGCGGCCTGAAGCCGCGCATAAAAACTGCCGCCGCTTCGATTCATGCCGCAACTCCCGAAACTGACGCGTTTTCTAGACGCATAAAAAACAATCGGTGCGCCTTCTCGGTAACTGCCGTTGACCGAGACGGCGCACCGCCCTTGAATCAGTCAGCCGACACCACGGAACCGTTCAGGCATCCGTTGTCGGGTGACTCAGTGCATCAGCAAGAGAAGTACAGCTCGTACTCAAGCGGATGCACCGCGCTGCGATAGCGTTCGACTTCCTGACTCTTGAGAGCCAGGTAACCATCAATGAGGTCGTCGCTGAAAACGCCGCCACGAGTCAAGAATTCACGATCCTTGTCAAGATATTCCAAAGCCTGGCTCAATTCGGCGCAGACCGTCGGAATCTTGGCGTTTTCTTCCGGCGGCAAATCGTACAAGTTCTTGTCTGCGGGTTCGCCCGGATGAATCTTATTCTGAATGCCGTCAAGGCCAGCCATGAGCATGGCAGAGAAGGCCAGATACGGATTGGCAGCCGGATCCGGGAAGCGAACTTCAACACGGCGAGCCTTGGGGCTGGCCACGTGCGGAATGCGCAGAGAAGCCGAGCGATTGCGGGCCGAATAAGCCAGCTTGACGGGAGCTTCAAAACCGGGAACCAAACGCTTGTAGGAGTTGGTAGTCGGGTTGGTAAAGGCATTCAGAGCGCGAGCATGCTTGATAATGCCGCCGATGTAATACAGGGCAGTTTCCGAAAGGCCGGCGTAGCCGTTGCCTGCAAAAAGGTTCTGATCGTCCTTCCAGATCGACTGGTGCACATGCATGCCCGAACCGTTGTCCCCAAACATGGGCTTAGGCATGAAAGTGGCCGTTTTGCCGTAGGCCGCTGCAACATTGCAGACCGTGTACTTCAAAATTTGCAACCAGTCAGCTCGCTGAACGAGCGTGGAAAAGCGCGTTCCGATTTCACACTGACCTGCCGCACCCACTTCATGATGGTGCACTTCGCAAGGCACGCCCTGCTGCTCGAGCAACGTCACCATCTCAGCACGAATGTCGGCAAGCGTGTCAACCGGCGGCACCGGGAAGTAACCACCCTTAAACGGTGCACGATGGCCGAGGTTGCCGCCTTCATACTCAATCTGGCTCGCCCAGGGACCCTCTTCGGAGAAAATCTTGAAGAAGGTGTTGTGCGGCTCATTGGCGTAGGTGACACCGTCGAAAATGAAAAATTCAGGTTCAGGACCGAAGAAAGCCTTGTCGCCGATGCCGGTGCTCTTGAGATAGTTCTCTGCACGTCGTGCAAGCGAGCGCGGATCGCGTGCATAACCCTTGCCGGTATCGGGTTCAAGAACGTCGCAGGTCAGAATCAGCGTATTCTGTTCGCGGAAAGGATCCATACGAGCGGTTTCGGGATCCGGCATGAGAATCATGTCGCTAGCTTCAATTCCCTTCCAACCAGCCATGGAAGAACCGTCGAAGGCCTGACCGTCTTCAAACGTGTCTTCGGTAAGCTGATGAGCCGGAACGGTCATGTGCTGTTCTTTGCCGCGGGTGTCGGTTAAACGGTAGTCAATGAACTTGACGTCGTTGTCTTTCACCATCTGCAGAACGTCTGCGGGCGAGGTCATGATTGGTTTCTCCTAAATTCGGAAATGGTCTGTCTACTGTTGAAAGCAATAATGCTTTCCTCTACCAGAACTGATAGCAAATTTCATGCCAGATTTCATTGCCCCCAAATACGGCACTAGAGACACGAACCGCGGCATACACGCACCAAATTGTACGGTGTTGCGCACATTTTTGGTGCATTCTGATGATTTTAGGGCACCCAGGAATTCTCTTACTGCAAGCAATTTCTCTTCATATCTCCAACACAGTTGAATAAAAAGCTATCTTTTTGAAGCCAGACCGAATACAATGACACTCCCTTCTTGTGGGGGTGTTAAGGTTTCGACGGGGTGTAGGACGCCGTACGATGCATGCCGAGGTCTAGTCTCCTCGCTAAACAACTAGAAAAAAATAAACGCCAACAACGAGCGTTTCGCTCTCGCCGCTTAATGCCGCGAGCGATGCACTGAGTGGTCTCAGGCTCAGGTCGGGTTAAACCGGCAGCATCGTCATTGCACTGAGACTGGAAGCGGACGGAGTCGTGACGTTCGCTTCGAGATCCAAGCGACTGGCCGTCTGAAGGCCCGTTTAACGGCAGGGCAGACGGTAAGACTCCAAAATTGTTGAACTAAGCATGTAGATTCGACGGAAAAATCGCTTCGGACGCGGGTTCAATTCCCGCCACCTCCACCACCAAATTGCAGAATGCAGGGCTGTCTGTACGACAGCCCTGTGTTTTATTCCTCACAACTGAACAAGCATTCAGCACGAGACAGTCACAAAAGAGCAAAATCTGATCTAAGGACACTTTTCGGATCTTTCCTTTGTGATTAGCTGCATGACGACAAATACCAAGCAGCGAAAGGCGATTGGCTCTGATCGTTCTTTCTCCGACCGATATTTCCACATCTTTTTTCGCTCAAACGCTGTTGCACTGGCAACTCTGACTGTTTTCTCTTCCAGCGCATCGGCCTTCGATCTGAAATTAGAGGGACTCTCTGGAGCCGCCTTGAACAATGTCGAGGCTCTGCTGACGACCTTGCGATCGAATGACAATTCTCAAACACGTCATACCTATCGCACACTGGTCGACGCCGGCATTCGCAATGGTCTTGAAGCCCTCGGATATTATCGTTACGAAATTCGGTATCGATGGATACGCAGTCCTGAAGGCACGAAACAAACCTCGCCCCACCTGACCACCGCCGACTCTTCTGGCCGCAATACGCTTGTAGCCAGCGTCAAACTCGGTGAACCGGTAAAGATTCAAAGCGCCACACTGACCATCAAAAACGACCAAATCAAAAGCTATCCCCAATTCAAGCGTCTGCAGCGCAAACTGCCGAAAAAAGGCACACAGCTCAACCACGGCGAATACACAGACTTCAAAAGTACAATTGAGCGGACGGCCATGCGCTACGGTTACTTTGACGGTGAATTTCTGACAAAAGAACTTCAAGTCAACGCAGAAACAAACGAAGCTCACTGGGTTTTAGTGTACGACCCTAAGGAGCGCTACACCTTCGGCGACATTTCCTTTCACGGCAATCAGATTCGCGAATCGATTCTGCGCAATATCCTGCCCTTTAAAAAAGGCGACCCCTATACATCCGATGCTGTCGCCGAACTCAACAGACGTCTGTCGGCCAGCGGATGGTTCAACTCTATTGTTGTCACCCCAGACATTCATTCCGCGCAGCAAAGTGACAATCATGAACTGTCCGTCAACACACGAGTCTCTCCCAAAATTCGCAACACCGTTGAAACGGGACTGGGGTATTCAACCGACGTTGGAGCGCGCGGAAAACTGATTTGGAAAAAACCGTGGCTCAACGACTCCGGCCACAGTATCGAGGCCGCCGGCGACATCTCCAAACTCGAGCAAATGCTCGACTTTACCTACAAGTTGCCGCTTGAAAAAAATGCTTTCGAACACTTTTGGCTTTTTAGCGGCGGCTACAAGCATGAAGACCTCCACGACACCAAGGCCGATACGGCAACCATTGCGGCCACGCGTCGTTGGGAACCTTTTGGAGAGTGGCAAAAGGGCCTATCCATCAAATGGCGTATGGATGATTTCACCCAAGGGTCTATCGCCAATAAAACAATGATGCTGTATCCCGAGTTCTCCCTGTCCCGAACACGCAGCAGAGGCGGGCTTATGCCCCGTTGGGGAGATTCCCAACGTTACACCATCGGCTATGCCAATCAAATGTGGGGATCGGATATTGACGCTCTGATGCTCGAGGCTCAATTCGTACTCATTCGCACCTACGCACGTAAGCACCGTTTCGTACTTCGCTCCCACATGGGATGGATTGAGACCGGGCAATTCGATCAAGTCCCTCCGGATCTTCGCTATTTTGCCGGCGGCGATAGAAGCATCCGAGGCTACGACTATGAATCCATTTCTCCGCGCAACGCTCAAGGCGAGCTCACCGGTGCTCAGAAAATGATCACCGGCAGCATCGAATACCAGCTACGCATCAAAGGCAAATGGTGGGCGGCCGCATTCCTCGACATCGGTCGTGCGGAAAACGATTTTGAATTTTCAAATCTCAAAAAGGGCGCTGGATTTGGTGTTCGTTGGGAATCCCCTTTGGGTCCAATCAAACTTGACGTTGCCAAACCCATCGGAGATTCAAATGAAAACGGCATTCAGTTTTACATTGGTCTAGGACCTGAGTTATGAGCATTGCTAAGAAAATTTGCGTCAGCACGCTCTGCGCTCTCGGATTACTGATACTTGCCTTGGGAACACTGCTCGGCACCAATTTCGGCTTGCAGATCGTCAAAGGCACCTTGGAGAAAACTGTCTACGGTCTAACAATCGAAACAGTTAGAGGCTCGTTTTTTCACTTGAATGCATCCGGTCTCCGCTATCAAACCGCCGGACTTTCATTCCAAGGAAATCTGACCTGGAATCTCAACGTTGCCGATCTATTGCGCCGACGCATTGAAATCGCAGAAATCGAACTATCTCAAGCTCAGATACAAATCCGCGCTCGCGAAGAAGACGCCTCAAACTCGAATTTAAACGATGCCTCAAGCCAAGAACCATCGCCTTCCGGTTCTCGTTTGAAAACCCCGCTAGCGATTTCTTTGAGCAATCTAACAGTCAAAGACACTGAAATTGATGTCAACGGCAATCGCTTTGTCGTCGGACTTTTCAATGCCAAAGCACTCTGGCAAAAAGATCATATTGTTGTTGAATCGGCAAGAATGGCTGATTCTCATTTTGAGCAGGCGCTCAGCACGCCTTCAAATGTAGCTATCGGAGCTTTGCTCAAGCAAACGTTCTCGCAACCCGTCCTGCCCGCAATTGAAGCGATCCACCTGCCAGTGGATATTTCTGTTCAAAACTTCGATATCTGCAACTTTGCCGTCAACCACAATTCAGATCTGCATATTGATTCACTTCAATTTGCACTTGAAGCCAAAAATAATCAACTCACTGTCCCGCATCTTGCACTTCGAACACCCAAAGTCACTCTCAACGCAGACTTTGTCCTCGGCTTGGACGCTCAACATCAAATTGATCTCACAAGCAAAATCAGCGCCGTTGTGCCGCGTGAAATCATTCCAACCGGCGCAGTCGCACCAATCGAAGAACCCTCAGTTGAAGAGATCGAAACCTTCTATGAAAGACTCAAGCAAGCTCGGGCCGAACGTTTAAAAGCAATCAAGGAACGTCGAACAAACAACCAGACGAAAGCCAAATCGCATTCATCCGTACAAAAAAAGACTCTTTCGCCTGAACAACAACGGCAGCTCAACCGAAAAATAGGTTTGAGGCTCAAAAAGCGAGTCGAGCGCTGGCGCGAAAGCGTCCGAGGCATGATTCCCTCTCAGGCTCCGCTTCCACCTGTAACCGTGACACTAAACGCTCGTCTGCAAGGAGCACTGGCGAGCGCTCTGACGCTTACCGGCACATTCGAAAACATACCGGGCGTTCGCGATAGTTCCTTCTCCATCAGCGCAACGCCTACGCAACCCGGCCTACCAGTATCAGCACACGTCGAGGCCTTGGACATTCAAATTGCCGGTGCCACCTTCACCTCTCCCAGAATTGATCTTGTCGGCAAAGCAGTCGATTACTCGATCAGCTCAGCGAGCCGAATCTCCTACCCGCTCGATTCCAATCACAACTTCACCTCTGAAATATCCGCGGCAGGGAAAGGCACTGAAACACGAGTTCATCTGAACAAAATAACCATCAATTCCAACATTGGTCTCATTAATCTTGAAGCTGAAGCCGATTGGAGCAACGAACTCTTTTTCAGCACTGCACTTAATCTCAGCCATATCGATACAAGCTCCATCACTCCGCAGTCACCTTTGAAAGTCAACGGAGGTTTCTCTTGCTGGGGGACACTCAAAAACGGATATTGGCAGACTTCACTGCAGGATTTGACCGTTATGGGCGAACTGCGCGGGAATCCGCTTACCCTCTCGGCTTCAATGAGCAGCAACGGTGGCGGTCTTGTTGAGATTCCTTCGCTTTTCGTCGCAATCGGAGACAATACCTTCGATCTGTCTGGTCAAGCAGATGTATCCAAATCACTGCCAAAACTCGATTTCAAAGCAAAAATCGATGCACCGTCCTTAGCCATTTTGGATCCGAATCTTCATGGAACCATCAAAGGAACGATGGCTGTTACGGGCTCGACTTCTCTGCCAGTCATCAATGCAGACATTACCGCTCGCAATATTGCTTACGCAGGAACAAGGCTTAATTCGGCTCGCCTAAACGGTAGGATGCGCTCCCGAGATACGGTATCCGGCAACATTACCCTTGAACTTGAGGGACTCGTCTTGGATGGTGTGTCCGTAAGCAAAGCAACCCTTCGGGCACAAGGCTCGGAACTAAGACATCAAATCACCATCCGCAGTGAAGGCTCGCCTGTCGCTATTCAAGCAAAGATCAATGGCCTGTACGAGCGAATGCTTGGTAATTGGACCGGCAGTCTTGCCGAATTTGAGATTCAAAATACCCTTGGATCGATTACTTTGGACAAACCCCTGCGGTTGACCTACGTGAGTGCTCTTAAGCGACTCAATGTCATGACGGCCTGTTTAAAGCATTCCGATGCAAAAATTTGCTTAAAAAACAACCTTCGAATCGACCTCACAAATCAAAGCGACCTGCATGTTCTGCTTGAATTGGAGAAATTTGACCTCGCTTTTCTGGAACGTTATTTTCAAAAACGCTTCGGCGCCGAGGGCATTGTCACTGCTCAATTGGATTTAACTTTGCCAGCAGGACTTTCCGACTTACCCAGCGGCAAACTCAGCATTCAAGCCAACAATACTCGGGCGACCTATCCGATGCAGTCCAAAGATTTCCAAGTGGACTTTGATCGAATCGACCTTCTTGTCTCCAATACGAAAGACTCAGTGTCGGCTCAATGGATCGTCGAGCTGAAAAACAACGGTTCCATTAAAGGAAATCTGCATATTGGCGATGTATTCCATACCCGCACCCTCAGCGGCACATTAAAGCTCACTGCGCTCGATACCACGCTGATTAACTCGTCTCTGGCACCTGGAGAATCAGCTGAAGGTGAAATTCATGGAAACATACGTTTTGCCGGCACAATCGAAGAACCACTTTTGTACGGCGAGGGTGGAATTCGCAATATGCGTCTGGATTCGACGAAATTGCCATTTGAAATGCTGCCGAGCGACCTCGCGCTGCAATTTGACGGCAACAGCAGTTCACTCGACGGTTTTTTGAAGACCCCAAAAGGCGAAGTGCATCTTGAAGGAAAGGCTGACTGGCGCACCCTTGATGAAGCGCAAGCCCTTATAACTGCCAAAGGAAAAAATTTGCGTATGACTCTGCCTCCGACAGCAGAGTTTGATCTTACGACAAACATTCGGTGTGAAGCCAATGCCCAACGCATCAAACTCGATGGCTATATTGGCGTCCCCTGGGCCAGAGTAAAAGTAACGGAACTGCCTGCTTCGGCCATTGCGGTTTCCGAAGATGTGATCCGCACAGATCGTCCGCGAATCCAAAAAGCATCGGATCAACGGCAACCCATTGTTATTGAAAGCAATCTTTTCATCAATATCGGTGACAACGTACGCGTTGAGGCTTTGGGCCTCAGAGCTCGCCTGACGGGCAAACTATCCGTCATTCAAAATAAAGGGGCCTTAGGCTTAACCGGGCAGATTTCCGTTCCAAACGGCAACTTCAAAGCCTACGGACAGGAACTGATTGTCAGGCACGGCGAATTCCACTTTGCCGGCCCTGCAACCAATCCGTCCATCGATCTTGAAGCCATTCGCAATCCCGAAAATACAGCCGATGGAGTTATCGCCGGCGTTCGAGTGGGCGGCACGGCCGATATTCCACAAGTCTCCAGCTTTACCGATCCGGCTAAATCAGACACTGAAGCCTTAAGCTACCTCATTCGCGGAGAAGGGCTGGATCCCTCCGGGGACTCCGACAATACCATGATCACCTCGGCATTGATCAACCTGGGATTAAGTCAGGGATCTCAAGCATTCAAATCTTTAGGAGATGCCATTGGAATCAGCGGACTTGGACTTGATACGGAAGGAGTCGGCGACAGCTCTCAACTGGTGGTGTCCGGCTATGTTCTACCTGGACTGAAAGTAAAGTACGGAGTCGGACTTTTTGACTCACTTGCCACCCTCACGCTGCGATATCGCGTCATTCCCAAGCTTTATATTGAAGCTGTCAGCGGCGTGGATCAAGCACTGGATCTGCTGTACGCCTTTGAATTCTAAGTCGCAGACTGCGAACAAAACCCAAAGCCGCCGTTTTCTCAATGGAAACCGGCGGCTTTCTTTAATTGCGCAAACGCAAAGCGTATGCACTAAGCCTGAGCATCCGCAACAAGATCACCTACCTTCTTGGGCGGCTCTCTCAATTCCTGGATGCGCTTTGTACGCTCAATATTGTTGATGGCGTGGATCAGCGCCAGTGCCGCCGATTCAATCACGTCCGTCGACAAGCCCATTCCGTGGAAGATTCGGCCGTTGTAGTCCACCGTAATATTGACTTGACCCAATGCATCCATACCAGCGCCATTGGCTGTGATTTCAAAACTGGTGAGCTTGCAACGAATTCCGGTCAGACGAGTGATGCAGTTATAGACTGCATCCACCGGACCATTGCCAATGCACGAATCCGTGCGAGTGCGTTTGCCGGCAAGCAGGCGCACCGTTGCTGTCGCAGTCATATCACCGCTGCCGCTCATCACATTGAGCTGATCGAGACGATAAGCATCATCATCGTTTTGACCCTGCTTGGTAAAGAACACCAGTGCCTCAAGGTCATAATCAAAAACCTGCCCTTTCTTATCGGCCAGTTTCAGGAAACGATTGTAGATATCGTCGAGATCGTAATCCTTATCCGTGTAACCAAGATTCTGCAGGCAGGTTCGAATCATGTGTCGACCGGAACGCGCCGTCATGCGCATGTTGTTGCCCTTAAAGCCCACGCTTTCGGGCGTGAGAATCTCGTAGGTCTGTCGATTCTTAAGCACACCGTCCTGATGAATTCCCGAGCTGTGCGCAAATGCATTCGAACCAACAATTGCTTTGTGCGGCGGCACCGGTTCGTGGCAGATTTTTGCCACAAGAGAAGAAGTGCGTGCAATGTTCTTCAATTCGATTCCGGTCTGCAGTCCATTGAAGTAGCCGTTGCGAACACTTAAAGCCGCAGCCACCTCTTCGAGCGAGGTGTTGCCGGCTCGTTCTCCGAGACCATTCATACAGCACTCGATCTGGCGAGCCCCCATCTGCACCGCCGTCAGCGAATTGGCCGTTGCCATACCCAGATCGTTATGGCAGTGCACAGAGAGCACGGCTTTGTCGATATTGGGCACCCGATTCATGATGTTGGTGATGATGCCGCCGAATTCCGTCGGAAGCGTATAGCCGACCGTATCGGGAATATTGATTGTGGTTGCCCCCGCATCAATGGCCGTCTCAACCATGCGGCAGAGTTCATCAATCGGAGTGCGCCCGGCATCCTCACAGGAGAATTCGACATCATCGGTGTAGTTGCGTGCAAGCTTCACGGAAGCCTTGGCCATTTCGACAATATCGTCAAACGAACGGCGCAATTTATCGCGAACATGAATCGTGCTCGTGGCAATAAACGTATGAATACGGAAGTGTTTCGCCGTCCTCAAAGCTTCACCGGCCGCTTCGATATCCTTTGCCACGCAACGGGCCAAACCGCAAGGAATCGTGCGCTTTAGCGTAGCAGCAATCTGTGAGACACTCTCGAAGTCACCTCTTGACGAGATCGGAAAACCAGCTTCAAGCACATCGACACCAAGAT
>DXSO01000189.1:2423-3184 GCA_019410445.1 Sutterella sp. | reverse complement strand
ATTGGGCAGGGGGTTATCGAAACCGCTTTTGTGTTGCTTAGTCACATTGTTTGCATCATTTTTAGACTCATTGCAAAGACGCTAAAATGCGGGCAATTCATTGTTCGAGGCCAAGAAGACATCAATGACAGAGACTGCAGATTTTTCAAAATTCCCCCTGGATTCCCATATTCAGGATGCCATTCGAGAATTGGGATACGTCAAACCGACGCCTATTCAGGTGCAGGCCATTCCGGTGGTGCTGGCGGGACAGGACGTCATGGGGGCGGCTCAAACCGGAACCGGCAAGACGGCTGGATATGGTTTGCCCGCACTGCAGCGCATTCTTTCCAAGGCCAATACGTCAATGTCGCCGGCCCGGCATCCCGTGAGGGTGTTGATTTTGGCTCCGACGCGTGAGTTGGCGGTACAAGTCAATGAGAGTCTTGAAAAATATGCCAGCAAGACGCCTTTGCGGGTCGGAGTCGTGTACGGCGGCGTGGACATCAAACCGCAGGCCGAGATGCTGCGCCGAGGCGTGGAAGTGCTTACGGCAACCCCGGGCCGTTTGCTTGATCATCACGAAGGTCGTTCAGTGAATTTGTCTCAGGTCGAAATTGTCATCCTTGATGAAGCCGACCGCATGCTCGACATGGGTTTTTTGCCGGACATTTCCCGCATACTGAATCTTCTTCCGAAAAAGCGTCAGAACCTCATGTTTTCGGCGACGTTTTCTCCCGAGGTTAAGAAACTGGCCGGGAATTTTCTTCAGCATCCCGTTC
>DXSO01000189.1:0-2413 GCA_019410445.1 Sutterella sp. | reverse complement strand
TCCCGTTCTAGTGGAGGTTGCAAGAGAAAATGCAACGGCAGATACGGTCGAGCAGATTGTTTATCGAGTCCGTGACTCTGAAAAAACGGATGTTTTGATCGATATTCTCAAAGGTGACGGAGAAAATGGGGAGCCGATCAAGCAGGTGATTGTTTTCGTCAATGCAAAACTTACCTGTCGCCGTCTTGCCGGAACACTTTCACGTGTGGGGATTTCCGCCGATGCTATTCACGGCGATAAATCCCAAGATGAACGTATGGCAGCTCTTGAGGCTTTCAAAAGAGGGGAAGTTGAGGTGCTGGTTGCTACCGATGTAGCGGCTCGCGGTCTTGATATTGCCGAACTGCCGGTGGTAATCAACTTTGACGTGCCGTTCGGAGCGGAAGACTATGTTCATCGTATTGGTCGCACTGGACGAGCGGGAGCCAAGGGTAAGGCGATTATGCTTGCTACCGACGGCGATAGCCGACAGATTGCGGCTATTGAGGAGCTGACCAAACAGAAGTTTGACCTGCAAGAGCGGCGTTCCTTGACTCGTGAAGAGCGTCGAAGCCGTTATGATTCCGCCCGTCGGGACTTTGGTGAGGAGCGGCCGCGCCATGCTCGCAGAGATTGGCGCGACGAGGATCGAGAGGGGCGTCGTCCCGTGGATATGCCTCAGATGCCGAGAACGACGTACGATCCCATCTTTGATGCTCCCTATGAACCGAGCGTTGGGGCGATGGATGTCAAGCAGACTTCTCCGGTGCGTATTGGTGTTCGCACGCAGGGAAAGAAGAAAAATCAGGTAGCCGCGCTTTTGGGCGGCCTTATGCGCAAATAAGCAATCTAAAGCGCAGAAAGGACTCAAGAGCAGTCCTCGAAGAATAGTTTGTCCCCCGTACTTGAATTGAGTACGGGGTTGCCGTTTGATGGATATTTATGACCACCACTGAAAAGTTTCGTTTCTGCGTAGCTCCCATGCTTGATTGGACAGATCGTCATTGCCGCTACTTTATGCGCTTGATGAGCAAAAGGGCTCGACTGTACACGGAAATGATTACGGCTCCTGCCATTATTTTCGGCAATAGGGATTTGCTGCTTGGATTTGACGAATCCGAGCATCCGGTGGCCTGTCAGCTAGGCGGCAGTGATCCCGAAGATTTGGCCAAAGCTGCAGCCGTTGTGGCTGAGTATGGGTATGACGAGATCAATCTCAATTGCGGCTGTCCGTCTGAGCGTGTCCAAAAGGGTTCATTTGGGGCTTGTTTAATGCTTGAGCCGAAGCTTGTGGCTGAGTGTTTTCAAGCAATTCGAGAGGCAAGCGGGCTTGAGACCACGATCAAGCACCGCATCGGAGTTGACCATCAGGATGATTATCCGTTTGTGCAGAATTTCGTCGGGACGCTCTACGAGGCGGGTTGCAGAGCCTTCGTCGTTCATGTGCGTACTGCATTTCTAAAAGGGCTTTCTCCGCGCCAGAACCGAGATATTCCGCCGCTTAAGCCCGAATATGCCTACCAATTGAAGAAGGATTTTCCACAAGCTCAATTTTGCATCAACGGGGGAATCTCAACTCTTGAGGCCGGCAAAGAGTTTATTGACTCGGGGCTGGACGGAATCATGGTTGGCCGGGCGGCCTATCATGAACCGTGGATGCTTTCTCGAGTTGACGAGGTGCTTTTTGCGGAAAATGCATCGTCTGTCACAAGAGAGGATATTGTCGAGCAGATGACCGAGTATCTTCACCGCATAGCGCCTGTGCACGAAAACGCGGTGCGTAATGCCGCACGACACACAATGGGACTGATGAACGGATTGCCTGGCGCTCGACTCTGGAGGAGAGTGCTTTCGGATCCGAATGCATACAGGCAAGAGGGGGCGGACGTACTTAAGGCTGCTTTGTCAGCCATGAAGACTGCCGCCGGCAGTGTGTGCGACGACTCGATATCGATGCACTGAGCAGTGATTGATCAAAAAGAACAAGGTTTCGCCTTGAGTGATTTTGTATTTTCTCCGTTGATTTTGGATGTGAGGCGGAAATCTTATGCTCGGAGCCATTGTCGGCGATATTGCGGGATCACGGTTTGAGTTCGCCAATTGTCCGACAGACGGCACGTTGGCCGAATTTGGAATGCCGGCGCAGCCTGGATTCGAGTTGTTGGCTCAGGATTGTTTCATCACAGACGACACGATTCTGACTCTTGCCGTTTGCCAGGCACTTTTGGACTCAGATGGTGATCGAAAGCTGTTGGCGGCAGCGTCGGTACAACGATTGTGTGAATTTGCCAGAAAATGGCCCGATGCGGGTTATGGCGAGCGCTTTCAGGCTTGGGTCAATCAAAGTCAGCGGCATCGCCCTTACAACAGTAAGGGCAACGGCTCGGCCATGCGAGTGAGCGGCTGCGCTTATGCAGCCGAAACACTTGAAGAG
>DXSO01000188.1 GCA_019410445.1 Sutterella sp. | reverse complement strand
TGTATAAGAGACAGCCATAAGGGTTTTTCTGGACACCCTTAAAGATGACTTGAAAATGCTCTTTTTTGGTGCGTTTCGACTTTTTCCACCCCCTGTTTTTTCTCACGCCAACGGCATGAACGCCTTGAACAGGAAATTTCCTCCGTTTGCACTGACAGTCAAGCGGATGATCAGCACCAAGACAAGCGGCAAAACAGCCAACATCATAGTAAGCGAGCTTCTTTCTTCTCGCTGTTTGAGCAAAACTCGCCGCTGCGACTCACAGTCCGTCGCCATGGAAAATACGGTGGCTTTGGCAACCCCTAAAGCAGCTTGAAATATCGTCTCCCGAGCACAAGATTTCCGTACACCGACAAACAGCGCCATTGCGGCAATCAAAGGCGCAGCCAAGGGCAGACACAGCTGTGCAATGAGTGAAGCGTATACCTCCCCGTCTCGGTTGTAGCGGCATGCACGACTGGCACAAAACATTACGCACGCCGCAATGGTTCCGAAAAATAAATACGGTGATGCGGACGCATCCCAAACGCTGACAAGCAGTACGGCTGCACAAGCAGCAGCCGCGCCGACAGTATCCGTAAAAATCACAACGCCTTGTCTGCCTTGACTTTGTCGGCAACGTTCCATTGCCTGAGCGGTCTGCCGTACGATGGCAAAAGCTAAAACCATGATTGCCAATGCACAAGCCGTCATCGCCGAAAGACCGAATGCCTCCTCCATAAGTAGAGCGACGGACTTGACCGCTGCCGCCGTCACAAAAAAACAAGCGGTAAATAGACAAATAAACAGTACCTGTATCGTGTGCTTGTTGTTGGTAAACATTCCGACAATGCAAAAAGTTGCCCTACCGCATTGTAGGAACAAACACAGCCATCCCAAGTGCCGATTTTCTGCGTCTCCCTATTTGCGAGGGCTAAAGATCATCCGAACGGATGATTCTTTGCGGTATTGATTAGCCACCGAGGTATAGTTCGGGCATCTCTCAATCGAACCCGGACGGCTTGTTTTTTTCGAGCTTCACTCCCTGTTTTATTTGATTCTCGTCTTAGCTCTTGCGAGCGCCGTCAGAAAGGAATTACTGTGACCGAATTTGTCGACAACATGCAAACGCGACGCACTGAACTGCAGGTTCTGCGTACGCTCCCGGAACTGCTCACGCATCACCTTGAGCGGCGGCCGCAGATTCCGATTTACATGCATTTTGACAATCGCACCAAGCAGTGGCAGACCCTCACCGTCGAACAGACTTACGAACGTGTCATGCGTTGGGCGCGAGCCTTTGCCGCCTTGGGTCTCAAAAAGGGCGAGCGCGTTGCGATGCTGCTTCCGAACGGAATTGATGCCGTCTGCTTTGATCTTGCAGCTCTGACCTGCGCCCTCGTACCCGTGCCGCTTCATGCAATCGACACGGCTGGATCCTCGGCCTTTATTCTTCGCGATTCGGGCGCTCGAGTGTTGGTCACCACGAAACTCAACCGTTGGCGCGATATTTCCAAGGCAATGGATTTGCCCGATCTTTCCACGGTCGTCATTACCGACGAAGGCATTGATACCGAAACCATTGACGGTCGAACCGTAACGAGCATTGATCACTGGCTTGCCACAGGCGAAGGCGCCGATCTTCCGCCCGGCCCAGAACCGACGGACTTGGCCGGTCTTGTCTACACCTCCGGCACAACGGGCAAACCCAAAGGGGTCATGCTCACGCACCGCTCCATTCTCTCCAACATCAACGGCGTGCTCTGCGGCATTTGTCCGGACGTAACCGATGTCTGGCTGTCGTTTTTGCCGCTGTCGCACACTTTTGAAAGAACCACCAGCTATTACCTCGCTTTGGGGTTCGGCAACCTTGTCGGCTTTAACCGCAACATCGGCCTGCTGCAGGAAGACATGCGCGTCGTTCGTCCCACCATCATGATGAGCGTGCCGCGTGTCTACGAAAAAATTTATTCCAAAATACAGGATCGGCTGGCCGGCAAATCTCCCGCTGTCCGCCGTCTGTTTGATTGGGCCGTAAATGTCGGCTGGCGCCGCTTCTGCCGCAAAAACGGGCTGCCCTGCGCTTCGGGTTTCTCGGCTCTTTTCGATCCGTTCGTGGCCGGTTTCCTCGACAAGAAAGTCGGCGCAGGAATCCGCAACATCTTCGGCGGACGTCCCCGTGTATTCATCTCGGGCGGAGCAGCTTTCAACCCGCAGGTAGCCAAGACGTTTTTGAGTCTCGGCATAGAAATTCTGCAAGGCTACGGCATGACCGAAGCCTCTCCCGTGGTGTGCGTCAACAAGCTCGGCTGCAACCATCCCCAAACGGTTGGTATTCCGCTTGCCAACTTGGAAACCAAGCTTGGAGAAAACGACGAGCTGATGGTTCGCGGTCCGAACATTATGGTGGGCTACTGGATGCGGCCCGACGATACGCGCGCCGTTTTGACCGAAGACGGCTGGCTCAAGACCGGCGATCAGGCCGACATTTATAAGAGCGGCCACATTCGCATCAAAGGTCGAATCAAAGAGATCATCGTCACGAGCACCGGCGAGAAGATTCCGCCTGCGGACCTCGAACAGGCCATCGAAACGGACAACCTTTTCGATCAGGTCATGGCCGTTGGTGAGGATCGCCCCTATATTGCTTGTCTTGCGGTAGTCAATCCCGAGCAGTTCGAGAAGTTTGCCAAGGAACTCGGAAAAGATCCCAAAGCAGAAAATATTCTCATGGACAAGGAAGTGCGAAATGCTGCATTGCGTCGAATCAAAGCACTCACGCGCGACTTCCCCAATTACGGCATCCCGCGAAATGTACGTCTGCTTGCCGAACCCTGGACCATCGAGAGCGGACTTCTGACACCGACTTTAAAACTCAAGAGAGCTCGTATTCGTGAGCGCTATGCCAGTGAAATCAACGAACTCTACGGCGATCGCCGCGGTTGAGTTTTCCTAAGGCATCACAATCAAAGCCGTCATGCAAATGACGGCTTTTTTCAATTCCGACTTAAAAGTTGCAGTCTGCGTGACGCTCACGGATGACAGTCTCAAATTGCTTTTCGCAAAGCGAATCGATCTCCTCGAGAAATGCATTCAAAGGTTCCATACCCGTAAAAACCATGTCAAGGAGGTATTCGTAGGAACCGCTGATGCGATAGCAGCGCAGCAGATGATGATCGGCATGCACGCTGTCGCCGCGCGCTTTTTGAATGACTGTCGTGCGATTTTCCGGCGACGCTTTGAAGCGCAGCAGAATATGGACGGGATACCCG
>DXSO01000187.1 GCA_019410445.1 Sutterella sp. | reverse complement strand
GTGTATAAGAGACAGACGTTCGGCAGCCTTTGCACTCAAGCACTGAAGGAGAGAAGTACCATGAAAAAGAACCTGATTGCGATGCTCTCTTTTCTGCTGATTCCTGCTGTGGTTTCCGCATCCGGACTATCGGCCAAGCATCAATCCTTTGGACTGAATCAAGAGCCGACACAGTCGCAGTGCTTGGAATGTCACGGTGGTTTCGACGGCATTGCGGATAAAACAAAAAACCTCTCACCCAACCCCCATTCCAATCACATGGGACGAGTTCAGTGCAATGCCTGTCACGCATGGTCAACAGCACCGAGACTGATGTGCAACGACTGCCATAACTTCCCGAATCTTCAAAAAGCGCTTGAGCAATAGTCTTAAATTGCCCGCCCCGTATTCCCTTTACGGAACAAGGCGGGCTGATTCAGAATCATGGCCACATACCTGATTCAAGGCCTGAGTTCTCTTGTCCGATTTATCAAATCCGGCAGTAATGGCAACGCCCTCACCTTCGACCGCATTGCAGACACCAACACTGCCGCTAGATTCGACACAATGAAGGACTGATTCTTTGACGATCATGACCTTAGTCTTGCAATAACATAAGAGACCGCCTTATCAGGTGGAAATCGTTTTCATCGACAGAGCACGGTCGACTTCCGCGCTCTGTCGAGTACTCCGCAGCCACTGAATTGAGCAAACGTATTGATCCCAACTTCATCTTGTCGTACTCAAGCACGGCAGCCAACCTCATGGAATAAATCGAGCACTGATCACGGTTTTGTCCAAAGGCTCTTTGACGCAGCAGGCAATGCCACGAGACTTGAGATATCGCTCTCCTCGTTCATCGCATATGATCGTTGTTCCTTGGCCGCAAAGTTTTCCGTCAAGCATGATCACGTTGCCTGCGACAATTCCTGCATACGCCTTCATTGTTTCAGTATCAAGCACCGTGATATCGGCATCCGCGCCAACGCCAAGATGACCTTTTTGCGGGAGCCCCAAAGCCCTTGCTCCGTTTACGCTTGCCTTGATGACGAAGTCACGCATAGACAAAGCCCCGAAGCGAACCAACGGCAATCCGTTTTCAACGATGACATTGCGCGGGTAGGACCCCCCGTCGGTTGAAAAGCTGTCGATGACAAACGAGCCGTCATTGCGCTTGGCCTGAGCAAGAAGAAAACGGCTGGCGGCGGGATTGACGGCAAATGACCCAACCGTCACCGTCTTGTGTTCTAGCCAATAATCAAGAGCTTCGGCACCGGTTTTCAGTTCTCCGATAACGCCGTTGTCGCAGAGTACGCCAACCCATCCGTCCAGAATAGCCTGCTTTATACCCTCCAAATCAGGCGTATATCCCTTTTTCTTCAGACAAGTCACTGTCACCTTGGATGCCGGTGCGCCGTCGTCGCCAATCGTTAGTCTTGTGCCGTTCAGCGGCGACAGATAAGACTCTGAAAAAATGTTCGGATTGGCTTTGAGCAGCTCAATTGCCTCGAGTGCCTCATCAACTTCGTTGGAAATTTGAGAGCGGCAATAGCTATTGACGTGTGCAATGTGCAGAAACTTGCCCTTTGCCGCACGAACCGCATCGCGAAATCCCTCAATATTGGAACCATGTTCGGAATTGCCGGCGTGCCAGCCAATCCATGCTCCCGTCTCGTTGCATTGATCAATGAACCCCTCGCAGATATCGAGATCCATCGGAAAATGCCCGCCGAGAAGTTTGATGCCGATGCCTCCGCGCTCAAGCGTTTGTTCTATCAGACTCATTCTCTGACAGGCATCCGGTCGATTGCTGGAGATGGTTTGAGGAAAACGAGCAGCCTCAAGAACGGCAATATTGATGCCGGCGCCGCTCGTTGGGATCGAATCCAGGATATTGTCGAGCGGTCCGGCCATGTCGAGCGTCGTCGTAACGCCGGCCAAAGCCACCATTCGCTGTGCGTGCGGATGCCCCAACACGGTTCGCATATGCGTATGCATGTCAATGATTCCGGGCATCACTGTTTTGCCAGTCGCATCAAGCGTTTTCCGCGCCACGCTCTCATTGATTTCTTCGGCTACCTCGACGACGACACCGTCGGCGCACGCAATGTCAAAAATACCGTCGATATGGTTGACCGGGTCGATCAAACGACCACCCTTGAGCAAAAGATCGTACATGTCTCCTCCTGCAAATCGGCCCCGTCTTTCATCAATATCTGCGTCTGTGTTCTCACTATTTATTGCTTCAGGTAAGACGTAGTCCCCTCATCGGCGGCAAGTTGTTCTTCAAATCACCTGCTCGGGCTTGCCGCTGTTGCTTCTCCCGTTCAACAAGCCGAAAGAATCAAACAAAACTCGCTTTCGGTTAGGTGACTTCTTTGCACTCTCGAGCCAAATAATTTTTGATTTTATCGGTTCGATCACGCAGAACTTTGAATATTGGATCCGATACGCTCTTCGGAAAATTCGAAGGCAACTCCGCTCTTAATTCCGCTTCAACACGAGAGACCTTCAGCACAAACTCCTGCAATGTTCTTCTCATATCCGTCAAGGGATATCCGACATCCTTTGCGGTCGACATAAAATGGCGCGGCTCTACCGAATCCATTTGATAATGTCTGTTCTTACCCAACAAGCACATTGCCAATTTAGTCTTTTGTTTAGACAGATCCCCTGAAGTTATCAAGGGTTCAACGCTGAGAATGTCATAAAAAGGCGTCAGTCGAATGCTGTCACCGGCTCCGATAAAAAGAGAATAATTCTTAGCGTGACCATCCGTGGAATTGATAAGCCACAACAACACCTGAGCGGCCATAAAGTTATGCTGATCTCGGATCCGCTCGGCACTTTTCTCGAGAATCTTCATAATGTCCATAATTCCGGGCCCCCCATCAGACTGATATTTCTTCTCCGACGAAACTCCCAATGCCTGGCAAAAATCCTCGGTCGGCAATCTCAAAATCCTGCCGTCCGACAAGCGCTTTCGATCAAATCGCTCAACAATCAACACTCTCTGCCGACCAAAAGATTCCATTTGTGCATTAACGACCGGCAAACCGAATGCTTTGGCGATTTTCAAGCACAGCCATTCATTCTCACAACTGTCCGGAAAATCAATCTGATTGCCCGACAAACTGCCGATGGGCACTTTAAACATGTGTGTCGTCGGTGTAGCCCGCAGAGGCAATGCCCATCCGTCCGCTGTTTTAAGCAATGCCGTCTTCTCCTGCGCACCTGCAAGAGAAATTCGAAAATCAACCCCCAAATGCACGCCTAAAGGG
>DXSO01000186.1 GCA_019410445.1 Sutterella sp. | reverse complement strand
TGAGGGGCGCCTACCGAACGGTACGGGCGGTGGTGTGAGAGGTCGGTAGGCGAACAAATCGCCTACCACCTACTCGATAATGGAGGAGAACTCTGTAAGCCTCTCAGGTATACGGAACTGAGGTTTGGGGTTCCAATATTGATCGGAAAGTTCCGAATCGCTATACGAGGCGGGATGGCTCAGCGTCGACGAGTTCCGAGCCGATCCAGGAAACGCACAATAAGGGAGCGAGGCAACTGAGCCAGAATGACGGCTCCGAGCATCAACGCACAGCCGAGCAATTCACGAGAATTCATGGATTGAGACAAAATAAGCCAACCGGCGATTACGCTGACCACACTTTCCAGACTGAGAATAAGAGAAGCAACTGTGGGATTAACGCCTCTTTGACCAATGATCTGAAGCGTGTAGGCAATTCCATTGCTGCAGATGCCGGCATAAAGGAAAGCCGGAGCGGCAGCCTTCATTGCCTGCAGAGAGGGGGGTTCAAAGAGAACCATCAGAATAAATCCTAGGATTCCTCCAATGAAAAACTGTATGCAGCTCATGCGCACGCCATCAACATGCATGGTGTAGCGATCAATTACAAGAATGTGCAGGGTGTAGCTGAAAGCGCACGCTAAAACCAGTCCATCTCCCAGGCTCAGCGAGAATTCACCGGGGGGCATGCACAGGAAATAGAGTCCGATGCAAGAAAGTGCGACTGCTATCCAAACCAGTAGTCCGGATTTGCGGCCGATGAACATTCCGATAAGGGGAACAATGACGATATACAGGCACGTCAGAAATCCCGCTTTGCCAACGGTCGTATAGAGCAGTCCAAATTGCTGCAGAGATTCAGAGACAAAAAGGATGATGCCGCAAAGAATTCCGCCAGTCCAAACCTTGGGATTTTTCCAAGGTGTCTGGCTCGGTTCATTCGGATCCTTGGCGCGTGGCTTTAGGCGATCAAGCAGAGGTATCACTGCCAGAAGAAACAATCCTCCGATGATGGAACGAGCGAACGTAAAGGCAAAGGGACCAATATGGTTCATGCCGAGAGCTTGGGCAACGAAGGCAGATCCCCAGATGACCGCACACAAGAAAAGAATGAAACTGTTGCGAAGTTGGAGCGGCATGATGTTTTGAGAAAAAGAAATGCGAAGCCCGAAATTCTAAACGAGACAAGAGCAACGCAAACGAGAAATTGGTGCAGTTAAGCAGTAGGCAAAGGTATACAATCAACTATTGCTGGTCACTTATTGATTTTTGTAAAAATGATAATTTGGAGGTGATTATGTCGATAGCAAAGACGCTATACGAAAAAATCGTAGACAGTCATACGGTCAAGCGCATCGACACAGAGACGGTGCTGTTGTATGTAGACGCACACTTTGCAAACGAATATACAAGTCCTCAGGCGTTTAGCGGTGTGCGCAAACGCGGCTGCGGAGTGTTTGCTCCGGATGCTCATCTTTGTGTAGTCGATCACATCATTCCTTCGGCGGATGTTTCGCCTCGAGTCATTCATGATGAAGCAAGTGCGCTGCAGGCCTCTAATTTAGAAAAAAATTGTCGGGATTTTGGCATCAGTGCTTTTTATGGACCGAATGATCCGGCACAAGGTATTGAACATGTGCTGATGGACGAACAAGGTTTGGTTCGACCCGGCATGGTTGTTATCTGCGGTGACAGTCATACGACGACACATGGCTCTCTCGGAGCGTTGGCCTTCGGTATTGGGACTTCTGAAATCGAACATATTTTGGCCACACAAACACTTGTTTATCGTTTGGCGAAACCCATGCTGATTCGTATCAATGGGAGATTGAAGGCCAACAGCACTGCCAAGGATTTGGCACTGTATGTCCTGAAAACGATTTCAGCTCGCGGCGCATTGGGATGTGTTGTGGAGTATCAGGGCAGCGCCGTGCAGGCGCTTTCAATGGAAGAACGCATGACGCTGTGCAACTTAACGGTTGAGGCGGGAGCGCGTGGTGCCATTATCGCGCCAGATGAAAAGGCCTTTGAATGGGTTCGTTCACATTGGCTCGACTGCAATGAGGATGAATATGAGTCTGCATGTCGGTACTGGAAGACATTGCATTCAGATCCACAGGCGTCGTTTGCCAAAGTTGTCGAGATTGATGCTGACGAAGTCAAACCGATGGTGACCTGGGGAATTAGCCCTGATCAATGCGTGGCTTTTGATGAGCCGGTTCCGTCTCCGGAAAATTTCTGCGATCCTGTGCAGAAGGCGGCGGCAGAACGGGGGTTGAATTATCAAGGTCTGACTGCCGGAGAGGATATGACCAGTCTGGAAGTTCAGCATGTCTTCATCGGCTCGTGCACCAATGCTCGGATTTCTGATCTGAGAGCCGCAGCTGAGATAGTCAAGGGACGTAAGGTTGCCTCCGGAGTGCGAGCTCAAGTGGTTCCGGGCAGTATGCGTGTGCGCAGACAAGCGGAAAAAGAAGGTCTGGATGTTATTTTCAAAGAAGCAGGATTCGAATGGCGCAAAAGCGGCTGCTCGCTGTGCTTGGCTATGAATGATGACATCCTGCAGGCAGGAGTTCGTTGTGCTTCCACAACCAACCGAAATTTCGAAGGCCGGCAGGGGCGGGGAGCTCGCACGCATTTGGTGAGCCCAGCCGCTGCCGCTGCGGCTGCTGTGACAGGCAAGCTGACGGATCCAAGAAAGCTTTGAGGGTAAAGGAGAGCAGACGATGGAAAAATTTTCAACATTGACCACGAGAGCCGTGGCCTTGGAGGCAGACAATATTGATACTGATCAGATCATGCCGAAGCAGTTTTTGCGCGGTATCGATAAATCAGGGCTTGATAAGGGATTGTTTTATAACCTTAAGCACAAAGCAGACGGATCGCTCAATAAGGATTCCGTACTCAATTCAGAAGCTGCGAAAGGAGCCTCGTTGTTGTTGGCGGGGCCAAATTTTGGCTGCGGTTCTAGTCGTGAACATGCTGTTTGGGGGCTGATGCAAGGCGGCTTTAAAGTTGTGGCTGCGCCGAGTTTCGGCGAAATTTTCTACAGCAATTGCTTTAACAACGGGCTGCTGGCTTGCAAGGTACAGGCACCGGAACTTGAAAAGTTATTCGCCGCATTCAGACAGAACCCGTTTGCAGAGTTTACGGTGAATTTGGTCGAGAACACCATTACGGTCGGGCAAACTGTTGTTGAGTTTGAAATAGCCCAACGGCATCGCAGGATGTTGGAGCTTGGACTGGATATGATTGATACGACTTTGTCGGAAATTGAAGAGGTCAAAGC
>DXSO01000185.1 GCA_019410445.1 Sutterella sp. | reverse complement strand
GTTCCGAGCGTCGGCACGAACGCCGAACACGACGATTTGTGCGAACGCTGCATCAGCAATCTCTTCGGCGCGGGCGAAGTCCGCTCAAAGGCATAAGCCGTCGTGACAAACAACGTCCGAAAGATTCCCCGGGGAGCCTCCCCGGGGCGCTTTGTGTTCTGGCTGGCGGTCGCCTTGGTTCTGCTTGCGCTGGATCGCATCACCAAAATGGCCGTCGTCGACACGCTCGCCTACGGTGCTTTCGTCCATGTGACGCCTTTTTTCAATCTGTGTCATGTGCGAAACACCGGCGCAGCTTTTTCATTTCTTGGTGAAGCGGGCGGCTGGCAGATCTTTGCCTTTGCCGGCGTAGCGATCATTGTGTGCGCCGCCTGTTTGTTTTTCCTGTGGCGCAATGCTGTCCGGGCGCTTTTCGCGGGCTCGATGGCACTGGTGATTTCAGGCGCCTTGGGCAATCTCTGGGATCGACTCCGATACGGCTACGTGACGGACTTTCTCGACTTTCATGCCTTTGGCTACCATTGGCCGGCCTTTAACGTCGCCGATATCTGTATTTGTCTCGGAGCCGCACTGCTCATCTACGACGAATTCAGACGCAAATAATTTATCTTTTCAAACGGTCGCTTCCTCATTTCGGTTGCGACCGTTTTTCTTTAGACCAGCTCGTAGGTTGCCGACTGAATCGGCATGTTGAGCAGCAGCAGAACCCTCTCGAGCAGAATTCCGTCCCGGCTGTCCATTTGATAGCCGAAAGTCGAGCGTATCCCCTGCAGAATGAACTGCGCGGCCCGATCAAGAGCAATCGGCAGACTGTCTCCCTGCAGAAGGCTTCCCGTGATCACGCTCGTGAAGCTGTCGCCCGTGCCGGGATAGTGAGCCGGCAGATACGGACACGTCACTTTCCACGTTCTGCGATCCGTTTTGCTCTGCGCGATCACGGCAGTCAGACCGGGCTGTCCGGGTACGGGCGCACCGGTAATGATTACCGTGTCGGGGCCGAGTTCCGAGAGCGCGGCAATGATCTGCTTTAATTCGTCATTGCTGCAGTCGGCCTTGTAGGGACGTCCCAGCAGTGCGCAGGCCTCGGTCAGATTCGGCGTCAGAACGTCGGCATGCGCGGCAAGCTTTCGCATCTCCACCACCATCTCTTCGGTCATCTTGCTGTAGAGACTGCCGTTGTCGCCGAGCACCGGATCGACCACGACGAGCGTGTCGTCTCCGCGGAATCGATCGATAAAATCGCACACGATTTCAATTTGCCGGGGCGAACCCATGTATCCGGTATAGATCGCATCAAAATGAACGTTCAGTTTCGTCCACTGCTTGATGATTCGAGGCATCTCGTCGGTCAAGTCCAGAAATGAGAAATCCGGATACTGGGAGTGGTTCGACAAAATGGCCGTGGGCAGCGGACAGACGTTAAATCCCATGGTCGAGAGAATGGGTATGACGGCCATCAAGGAAGTGCGGCCGACGCCGGAGAGATCATGAACCGCCGCGATACGGCGAACTGTGGGAGTGGATCGCATGTTGCTGAGCCTATCTTGCGTTTTTCAACCCGCTAAGATAGCACCGCTGAAACAGATCTGAGTCGGCACAAGCCGCCAATCGTGCGGTTATTTCCGACAAGGCGTTGCTAAACTCACGCCTATCGTCATTCAATCTTCGGGGCCTTCAATGTTTCAAATCGGCGAATTGATCCAAAACGTGCGCGGCGCATCCACCAAGGGGCAGTTTGATCTCGAGACTTTGCGCGGCCAATGGGTCGTGCTTTATTTCTACCCAAAGGACAACACTTCCGCGTGTACGCTCGAGGCCAAGGAATTTTCCGCTGCAAAGGATGCCTTTGCCGCTCTCAATGCAACGGTCGTCGGCATCTCCCGTGATTCGGTCAAAACCCATGAAGGATTCTGTGCGCGTCAGGAGTTGTCCATTGAACTCGTAAGCGACAAATCCGAAGAACTCTGTACGCTCTTTGACGTCATCAAACCCAAGGTCATGTACGGAAAGCCGTGCCGCGGCATCGTTCGATCCACCTTCCTGATTGATCCGCAGGGACATCTGGCATTTGAATGGAGAGGCGTCAAAGTCCCCGGCCACGTGCAGGCTGTTCAGGAAAAGATTCAGGAACTTTCCCAAAACGCGTAACGTGCTAAACAAGGCCCCGGCAGGTTCATCGACCGAGGCTATACTTGGTTTCCGTTGAACAATGCCGCCTTCGACAAGATTCGGCGTTTTGACCGCATATACACTTTGATCATGACTCAGAAGCTTTACCCAAGCCTTAACGGCAAACGAATCACGCTGGCCGTCACCGGCGGCATCGCCGCCTACAAAAGCTGTGAACTCATCAGACTGCTCATCAAGTCCGGAGCCAAGGTTCGGGTCTGCATGACAAGTGCCGCGGTCAACTTCGTCGGTCCTCTGACCTTCGCCGCGCTATCGGGAAATCCTGTCGAAACCGATCAATTCGATGGTTCCATGCAGCATCTGGCGCTGACCAGAGACTGCGATCTGCTGCTTGTAGCGCCTGCAACCGCCAATATTCTGGCTAAAGCCGCCAACGGCATTGCCGATGATCTTGTCAGTTCCGTCATTCTTGCCTCAACCTGTCCGATTGCGGTTTGCCCTGCCATGAACACCAACATGTGGGTCAAACCCTGTACTCAACGCAATATCGCTCAGCTTAAGACCGACGGCGTTGCGGTGCTCGGTCCCGCCAGCGGAGAACTCGCCTGTGGGGTTTCGGGAGCCGGCCGCATGCTCGAACCCGATGAAATCGTCGCTCACGTCGCCCGAATGCTCTCCCCTCACCCCTTGGCGGGCCGCAAGGTCGTGGTGACGGCGGGACCCACTTACGAAGCACTCGATCCCGTACGCGGCATTACCAACCTGAGCTCAGGCAAACAAGGCTATGCGATCGCGCAGGCGGCTTTCGAAGCCGGAGCCGAAGTCGTACTCGTGAGCGGCCCGACTGCGCTCGAACCGCCCGTAGGCGTGCGCGTCGTTGCCGTTCGCTCGGCCTGTCAGATGGCTCAGGCTGTTCAGGATGCCGTCGCCGATGCGCACGTCTTCATCAGTGTGGCTGCCGTTGCAGACTGGAGAGCGGAAGTCCCGTCGACTGAAAAAATCAAGAAAACCGACCTAGCGCCCGCGCTGCGACTGGTTGAGAACCCGGATATTCTCGCCGCCGTCGCCAAAAGCAATCCCGCACTTTACTGCGTGGGCTTTGCCGCCGAAACCGAAAACGTTTTGGAAAATGCACGCAGTAAACT
>DXSO01000184.1 GCA_019410445.1 Sutterella sp. | reverse complement strand
TGTTTCTTCAGCGCAGAAACAGAACGGATAGTTGGGGTTTGTTTCTGTGCCTTTGGCAAGCACAGCCAACTGAGCGTCAGCTCTAGTTCGACGATCGGCTAGTTCATTCATGAAGCGTTTGCCGGTTTTAGGGTCGAGTGCGATGCCTTCTGCAAATGCATAATCGGCAAAAAAGCTTCCGGGACCCGCTCCCTTTTCGTCTGGAGAAGCCCAGGGACCAAGCTGATACATGTCAAGCATGACGGGAAGTGCGCCCACCGAAAGCAGTGCTTTAATCATGGTGGCGGTAGCACCTGGCTGTGACGTGCATTCAAGCTGCGCGTAAACGGGCATCGTTGTGCTTACAAATTCCTTGTCTTGACCCCAGCCCCCCGAGGCGACCACCACACCATAGCGAGCCTTGAGCGCTTTCAACTTGCCTTCGGTGTCGGTGCGCCAATCGTAATCGACGGCCACAATCACGCCTTCGCAACCTTTGGCAGTGACAACCAACTCCTTAACATTGACGCGATTGCGAAATTCAACGCCTTTGCCGCGAAGGTATTTGTGGAGCGGAACTATCACCCCACCGCCAGAAGCATTGACGGGGAGGTGGGCGCGTGGAGCGCTGTGCCCACCCAAACGAATAACCTTATCCTTGAGTTTGACGCCGCAGGCTTCCATCATGTCGTAGGCCTTGTAAGCGTTCTCAGCGAGGGTTCGTGCAAGCTGCGGATGATTGAAACCACGACCTGCCTTAAACATGTCTTTGACCAGTAGTTCGGGGTCGTCCTTGATGCCGTTGGCTTTCTGAAGTTTCGTAAGTGGCATGCACATCAGGCCTCCACACAACGCGGAGTTGCCGCCGAAGGCTTCCATCTTTTCCAAAACAACAATCTTCTTGAGTCCCAGTCGCTGGGCCTCGTAACAAGCCGACAAACCAGCAAAGCCGCTGCCTACGACAATCATGTCGAACTCCTCATCCCAACTGTCGACCTCGGTGGCTCGAGGTGCAGCATTTGCAGTTTGTGATGCGAATGCAGTTGTAGCGGCAAGGCCTGCACCGAGAAGGTGGCGGCGGGAAACTCCCATTTTTTGTATCATTTCCGTTTCTCTTCAGTGGTTTACAGTATTTATACTGACTGGACGGTGTAAATATATGCCAAATGTAAAAATAGTCCAAGTGGTATAAACTCTAAGAGAGTGTAAAATCCATCCAAAAAATCGCTTTATGTCAAGTTCGTCAGGAAAAATTTGTGGTCGCTTACCAAAGTCGCTTGCGCGAGGTGTCAGCAAAAAGGAAGAAATATTGAATGCCGCACAACGCATTATCGTGAAATACGGTGTGGGGCAACTTTCGTTTGACCGTATTGTCAAAGAAGCGGGCGTAGCTAAAGGTACGCTGATCTATCATTTCAAGAACAAAGACAATCTGTTACTTGAAATCGTTAAGAATTACGTTGCTCACCTCGATGAGCAACTCAACCTTGGCATTGCAGCTGCCAAACAAAGCACGAATCCTGTGGCAAGTGGATTTGCATACTGGTATCGTCACTTTTACGCTACTTCAGTGACGAATGCGTCGTTTGGTATTTCCATTCTTGCTTACTCGGCACAAAACGCCCAATTTCTTGCTCCTATTCGCGAATGGTATGCAAAAGTATTTGCGATGGCTAGGCATGCGGGTGATGATGAAATGGATGTTTTGTTTGCGATTCTGGCAGTCGAAGGACTCTTTTATCTGCAACACCTCAATCTCAATACATTGAGTCCTCAGGAAAATAATCAAGTTATTGAACGGGTGCTGTCGCGTTTTGAAAAAACAGTCAATGATCCTCAAGCAGTGGAGCCGAATTAGCTTCATGTGTCTTTCCACCATTGCTCTTCGGTTAGATGCCTGAAGAGTCTGCTGAACTGCTTTGAACTTGCAGAGCATGGTGCTTAACAAATACTGTGTCTCTGACTGATGGTCAGAAGCTGTTTGGGATTACCGAATTGTTAGGATTGATCTAGGCAAGCGAAGCATGGAGCTATAAACTGTAGAAGCGAGTCGCCCGAAGTACTTCGGGCGACTCGCTTTATTAGAAAGGTTATGTCCCGCGAACCGTTATCGATGTCCCCCCAGAGTGGGCATGGGTCGGTGCTTTGATGACGAGATTGGGTTTGGTCATCGCGGCGTCGGGCAGCGGTGCAATGGCTGCCGTCGTCCCGTACTTGCGGCGCAGCTGTTCGATATCGCCGAATTCAATGGCGCGTTCCGGACAGCTTTCCACGCACACGGGCTGCTTGCCTTTGCTCGTACGCTCAAGACAGCCGTCGCATTTGAGCATCTTGTGTGCTTTTTCGTCGAGCTTGGGTACTCCGTAGGGGCAGGCCTTGGCGCACATGCCGCAGCCGACGCATTTTGCACGGTCAATGACCACGAGGCCGTCTTCCTTGCGTTTGAAGTGAGCCTTGGTTGGGCACACTTTGACGCAGGCCGGATCGGAACACTCGTTGCAGCCAAGACTCACGTAGTAGGCAAAGACATCTTGCTTGTAGTGTCCTTCCGGGGTCTTTTTCCACGTGCCGCCTTCGACTTCAAGAACGCGGCGCAGGTGAATTCCCACGGGGGTGTTGTTTAAGTCCGAGCAGGCTACCTGACAGGTGCGGCAGCCGGTGCACTTGGACACATCGATGAAAAATCCTTTTTGTGTCATGGTTCAATCTCCTTAGGCTGCCTTGCGGACGTCAACAAGAATCGTGTGCTGCGCATTGCCTTTGGCAAGCGGGCTTGGACGATGATGCGTGAGCGTGTTGATGTTGCCGCCGACGTCGACGAGTTTTCCGTTGATCGTTTCAGGCTTGTACCAGGCCCCCTGTGGAAGGGTGACCACGCCGGGCATGATGCGGGCGGTTACTTTGGCAGGCAGCCGTACGATGCCTCGATCGTTGAAGATTTCAACCATGTCGCCCTCGGCAATGCCGCGCGCCTTGGCGTCAAGCGAGTTGATCCAGACGCAGTCGGGGTGAATGCTTCTGAGCTGCGGCAGGTTGTGGAAGGTCGAGTGAATGCGTCCGTGGCCGTGATATCCGAAGCACTGCAGGGGATACTTTTTCTCAAGAGCGGCACCGGGCATTTCCCAGGTGTTCCAGAACACGGGAATCGGCGAAATGACCTCTCCTTTGGGCAGTTTCCAATCGGCCACGCGCTTGGCGAGCTGCTCGGAATAGATCTCAATCTTGCCGCTCGGCGTCTTGAGTTTGTTCTTTTCCGGGTCATCGCGGAAAGCCTGAAGAGCAACCGGATCCTTGCGTACGTTCCAGAGC
>DXSO01000183.1 GCA_019410445.1 Sutterella sp. | reverse complement strand
CCCGTTATGTGACCTTGCCCAACATGATGAAAGCGAAGAAAAAGCCGATTGAGGCCGTCGAAGCTGCCGAACTTGCCGATATCGGTGCCAAGTCGGTTGAAATGCTCGAGGTTATTGAACCTCCGGCTCGCAGTGCAGGTGTCAAGCTCAACAGCGTGGACGAACTCATTGATGTTTTGAAAAACACCGCAAAGGTGCTCTGATAGTAGGAATTGACAGTTATGACCATTCTTGTGATTGCAGAGCACGATGGTGCTCAGATCAAGTCTTCGACGCTCAGTGCTCTGAAGGCTGCTTTGGAGCTCGGCAGCGAAGTCGATGTTCTCGTAGCAGGCTTTCAGTGTGAAGCTGCCGCCAAGGCTGCAGCTGCCGTAACCGGTGTTCGCAAGGTGCTTCTTGCGGATGCTCCCGCGCTTGACCACAGCATGCCGGAAGCTCTGACCGATGCAGTCGTCTGTGCTCAGTCGCTTGGTTCTTATAGCCATATTTTGTTTGCTTCCGGCACCTCTGGCAAGGCAGCTATGCCTCGTACGGCCGCCAAGCTTGGTGTTTCCGCCTTGACGGAAATTGCCGCTGTCGTATCGGCCGATACGTTCAAGCGCTACATTTATGCAGGCAGTGTGCTTGCCACAGTCAAGACGACTGCGGCACCCGTTGTTGCCAGCGTGCGTTCGACTTCGTTTGAAGCCGTCAGTGCCCAGGGGGGCAGCGCTTCCATTGAACCCATTGCCGTGACGGTCTCTTCTCGCGGTTTTGCTTTTGTCAGTCTTGAAGAGGTCAAGAGCGATCGTCCGGATCTGCTGACGGCCAAACGCGTGGTTGCCGGCGGACGCGGTCTCTTTGATGAAGAGGGCTTCGCTGCGCTTGATAAGCTTGCCGATAAATTGGGGGCCGCGGTCGGATCCACTCGAGCCGTGGTCGACATGAGTCTTGTGCCCAGCGAAACTCAGGTTGGTCAGACCGGTAAGATTGTGGCGCCGGAGTTGTATATGGCCTTTGGTATTTCCGGTGCGATTCAGCACGTGGCCGGTATGAAGGACTCCAAGGTCATTGTTGCCGTTAACAAGGATGCGGAAGCTCCGATTTTCGAAATGTCGGATTATTACCTTGAAGCTGATGCCGTTGAGGTGATCAAGGAGCTGACGAACAAGCTCTGATTGAGCTGACGAATCGGCTTCGAAAACACTGACAACCGATAAGGGAGTCAGTGTTTTTTTTATTTTCTGCGGCTTGCAGAGATAGCTGACGCAATGCCTAGGCAGGCGCATCAATGCGTTAATTTTCCAAATGACGTTCCGCAGCACAGGATGGGAAAAACAGAAAGCAAAATCATGACGATGGGCAAAGGTTTCGTTGATTGAAAAATTCTGACTCAATGGAGTCAAGGCATAAAGCCAGCCGGTGGATGTTGGCAATGAAGATACGCCTGCCGCACGCCGACAATCAAGCGGAGTACGGCAGGAGATGAGAGACTTTTGTAGATGTTTCGCGCTGGAGCGCGCTCCGATTCATTGACGACTCGCAGCAGTGCAGTGCTGCGAGTCTTAGTTTGGATCAGGGCTTCACGAGGGTGACAACGCGATTGTGATCAACGACTTCAAAGGAATTGCCCTTCTTAACCAAGCCGCGAATGTCGGTCAGATCGGACGGCAGTCCCCAGGCCTCGACGATGGCTTCTTTGGCAATATCGATGACAACGAGTACGTTGTAATTTTTGGAAACGGCGTAAAGCTTGCCATCTTCGTACACCAGACCTGTTACGTAGAGTTCACCAAGAGAGCGCTTGTCTTTGAGGACGGCTGTCGGTTCAAACTCGGCCGACAATGTCCAGTCAGCCATCATGGCTTTGGAAATGACAAATTTCTTTTTGTTCTTGTTGTCCGGAACCGTGGCAAGGTACACATATTTGCCGTCGGTGGCCGAGGAGTGAACGTAGCTGAACTTAGCGCGTTCCGTATCAATACGCGCACGGCCAAGACCTCCGACATGTTCGACCGTATCGCCGCCGAGCGTGAAGTTGGCCCAGCCTTTGACCTCATCGGCGTCGGGGTTCCAACGAGCGCGCAGCAGAGACTTGTTCGAGCCCATCAGAACGAAGGCTTCTTCCTTAAACGGGGTAATACCGACGATATCCAATACGTTGGCGCTAAACCACGGATCCATGCGAGCGTGCTCGACAGGCTTGAGATTGGAGTCAAGTTTCCAGAAGTCATACTTGCTTGCCGCAAAGTATTCACCGTGGACCAAAGCGATGGTGTTGACCGGTTCAGTAATGCCCTCAATCTTGCGGGAATTGACTTGCTTGAGCATGCCGTTGACAGCAACGGGAGCATCGGATGCGTCGTGTTTGAACGTCAGTCCCAACTTCTGAGCATTGGGCTTGTAGGCAAAGTCAGGGTCTTTGACATCTCGTTTGCCAAGAAAGTTGATGCCGCTCCACATGCCATGCCAACTTGCATCCGACCAAGTGACATATTTCGGGTTAAAGGAGAAGCGAACCGGATCGCCTTGTCCCCAATTGGGAGGAAGACCCGTCGACCACAGAGCTTGGAAAGTGTTGGATGCCAGAATGGCAGTGACAATGCCGAAAGCAATTTGGTTGAATTTAGACAGCGGTCGGAAGGGCTTGCCTTTCATTTCGGCAATGAGTGCGTCAAAACGCGGAGCAAGGAACACGGCCAGGCCAAAGAGCATGACAACGCACCAGAATACGATTTCGGCCCACATTTGTGTGTGAATGCCGAAGACGTCCAAGCCGAAGCCCTGGCCCACATCTCGAGCGGCGTGATTGCCCAGATGACGGAATGACATGTACAGGCCGAAGGCTGCCATGACAAGCATCATGCCGAGATATTTGGGTTTGAAGCCGTAACGCACCATCATCAAAGCAATGACGCCGATATAGGCCATTTGCTGGCGTTGTGCCCAGCACAACGTGCAGGGTGAGTCGCCGAGCATATAGCCCAGAATAAGGTTTGCAATGCCGACAGGCAGCAAAACGATCAGCAGGCCACCCCAGCAGACGATGTCGTAGAAGGTTTTTGCGCGGCGCAGATCGTTGGAATTGATCGGAGCGGAATAGTCAGTCATTTGTTTTATCCTCCCCGATTAAAGGTTGAGCATGCCGAGAATGGCTGTCGAGACATGTCCGACGTACATGAAGGCAACAACCGCCCAGCCGATGATTGTCAAATACCACGCCCATTTTTCTTTCTCGGGCTTGAAAATGATGAGCACCATGGCAATGGTGAGCATCAATAGTTCAACGAATTCCATTAAGAGGGACTCCTTTAGCT
>DXSO01000182.1 GCA_019410445.1 Sutterella sp. | reverse complement strand
TACAGGAATTACAGTCATGATGACCGAAATTGAATTCGAGGCTTTAAGACAAGAGGGCTTCAACCGAATCGCCCTGGTCAGTGAATGTCTTTGCGATCTTGAAACACCGCTGTCCGTTTATCTGAAACTTGCCGGACACGAAACAGATACTTTTCTGCTTGAAAGCGCCGAAGGCGGAAAACAGTTCTCTCGATACAGTTTCGTGGGCCTTAAGGCTCGTACGAAACTGATCTGCAGCAAGACTGACAATGGGTTTCGCAATGCCGTGATTACAGACGGCATTACGGTAAACAGCGACGAAAGCACCAACGGACTGGAGTTTGTCCGCAATATTCTCAAGCAGTTCAAAGTGGCGGTGCCCAAGGGCTTTCCGCGTTTGACGGGAGGACTGGTCGGGTATTTCGGCTACGACACGGTGCGGATGATCGAGACGGACAAACTGGGACGGAAAAAGCCTTCAGGGCTCGATGTTCCCGATATTTGTCTGCTTCTTTGTGAAGAATTGGCTGTCATTGACAGTTTCAAAGGTCGTTTGTACTTCGTCATTAACGTCGACGCGACTCAGACAGGGGCTTACGCTTCGGCCGTCGAGCGTATCAGGAGGCTGCGTGAAAACCTCATGCGGCCGATTGAAGCGCCGTATTGCGGCGCCGGACTGGTGCATGAACCGCACAGGCCGTTTGCCCGAAAAGACTTCTTAGCTGCGGTTCGAAAAGCCAAGCAGTATATTGAGGCAGGCGACTGCATGCAGGTTCAGATCGGGCAACGCATTGAAAAGACATTTACGGAAAATCCGATTTCACTGTACCGCAGTCTGCGCAGCCTCAATCCGGCCAGCTACATGTACTACTACAACTTCGGAGATCATTTCGTGATCGGTGCTTCACCGGAGATTCTTGTACGAAGCGAAAAACGAGACGATCGAAGAATGGTTGTCATTCGTCCGATTGCAGGAACGCGACCGAGAGGAGCCGATGTCGAGACCGATCGCCGATTGGCTCGCGAGCTTTTAAATGATCCGAAGGAAAGGGCGGAGCATCTGATGCTCATTGATCTTGCCCGCAACGACATCGGCCGCATAGCCAAACCCGGCACGGTACGCGTGACGGAGTCCTACGCCATTGAGCGTTACTCTCAGGTGCAGCATTTGGTTAGTCAGGTCGAGGGAGAATTGCTCGACGGGCTTGACAATATCGACGTGCTCAAAGCGACTTTTCCGGCCGGCACGCTTACGGGGGCGCCCAAAGTGCGTGCCATGGAGATCATTGATGAACTCGAACCGGTCGGACGCGGCATTTACGGAGGGGCTGTGGGCTATCTCTCGTTTGACGGCGACATGGATCTTGCCATTGCGATCCGAACGGGCGTAATCAAAGACAAAAGACTGTATGTTCAGGCTGCGGCCGGAATTGTTGCCGACAGCGTGCCCGAATCCGAATACAACGAGACCGAAATCAAGGCCAGAGCGGTGCTCAAAGCCGCACAGACGGCTGAAAACGGACTCGATGCGGTGTTTTGAAAGCCGGAGGATGAATCATGCTGTTGATGATCGATAACTACGATAGCTTCACATATAACCTGGTGCAGTATTTTCAGGAACTCGGTGAGACGGTTCATGTCGTGCGAAACGACCAGACTGATCTTAAGAGTCTGTTGGCGTTGTCGCCCGACCGTGTTTGCATTTCTCCCGGACCGTGCGCACCGGCGCAGGCGGGCATTTCCAAGCAGGTCATCGAAGTATTTGGAAAGCGTGTGCCGGTGCTTGGCGTGTGTTTGGGGCATCAGGCCGTCGGAGAAGTTTTCGGCGGCAGGATCGTGCGGGCCGAGCGGGTGATGCATGGCAAAACGGACTTGATAACGCACGACGGGCGAGGCTTGTTTTCCGGACTGCCGGAAAAATTGACCGTTGCACGCTATCACTCGCTGATCGTAGAGCGCAGTACGCTGCCCGATTGCCTTGAAGTGACGGCTTTAGGCAGCGATGGAACGATTCAGGGACTCCGGCATAAGTCTTTACCGATCGAAACCGTTCAGTTTCATCCGGAATCGATAGCAAGCCAGTGCGGCAGAGAGCTGCTGGGGAATTTTCTCAAGTTTTGAGAATCAGGTTGCCGAGTCCGAATGGCCTCGCGCAGCCTGCTGCGGTAGCGGAGACGATCAGCAAAACTGCAGCGTTTCTCCATCCTCGGGCATCAGTACGCGATCAAGCAGCGCACGGCGGCTCAAGCGTTTGCGCATGCTGTCTCGGGTAATGGAAGCATGTGCGACATTGTCCATGTGCGTGATGACGATCGAGGCGTTGCCTGCATGGCGAACGACGGATTCAACGTCGGCATCATCCATGATGAGCCGTCCGTAGCCTTGAAGTTCGGCAGCGCAGGCATTGAGCGTGATCACCTGAGGCTCGAATTGCTGCAGGGTTTTCAGAACGCCGTCGTACCAGATCGTGTCGCCGGCGACATAAAGCGTCTTTTCATTTGGATGTTTGAAAATGACGCCGCAGGACGGTCCGCACGGAGTTTCAGTGCCGTGCAGTCCCGGTGTCTGAATCAAGGCGATGTCCTCGAAGAAACAGTCCTGACTCAGCAGACGAACATCGGCAAAGCCTGAGGCGGAGAAAGCATCGGCATCGGCCTGATTCTGAACAAAGATCGGCAGTGTTTTGTCAAGATGATTCCCTAAGCGTCCGTCGGGCGTCATGTCGATGTGATCGGGATGAACGTGCGTGACGATGTAGGCATCAATTCCGGATAAGACAGCTTCGATACTCATGGGAAGCTCGCACATGGGCATGGCAATGTCTTCCTGGGCGGGATCAACAGGCCGATAGGGGAAATCGCGAAAACAGCCTGAGGTGCCTTTGGGAGCAAGCCAAGGGTCAATCAGAAATGTTTTGTCTGCATAGGTAATACGCTGAGTCGCGTTGCGAATTTGCTGAATCTGCATGTGTGTCTCTTTATGGCGGTTGTCACTGCAGAAAGCTTAAAAAAAGCAGCCGAACGCATCCATGGCAATTTCAAAGACTTTTGGTCGAGAGACTTGTAATTTCCAATTTTTATCGGCAGCGCGAACCTAAAAAGAGCACAATGCCGGAGATGGAGCAATTACAGGTTCATAAACTTATGACGCCGGAAAACAAACCCAAAATTGATCGCATTGATCGCAATATCGTTGAATGTCTGCGCGAAAACGCACGTTTGTCCATGCGTGAAATTGGAGAAAAGGTCCATTTGTCCGGGCAGGCGGTGGCCAATCGCATTGCTGCGCTTGAAGATGCGGGAGTGCTGAAACGCTTTACGATCAACGTGGATTGTCCC
>DXSO01000181.1:2213-3319 GCA_019410445.1 Sutterella sp. | reverse complement strand
CCCATGGACATTTTGGCCATGGACTTGCTCATGAAAAGCGAAATAATCGAACCGGCAAAACCCACAACCAGAGCAAACACGAACAGTGCGCCAACATTGAGACTGGAGCCGGCCATTTGACCGAAATTGAGTCCGGTGAGCATGCTCACGACACTCAGAATCACACCAATCATCACCACAACGGCGATGTTCGTCAAAATCAAAAGCGCAATTCGCTTCATATGCTTTCTTAGTTACCTTTTCTAAAGTGTTTCAGCCGTGATCTCAACAAAAAGTCACGACATTCCTTGCTTCGAAAGTGTAATGAGGAAAGGCAGTTTGCTTCGCATGGAAATGCTCTTTTTATTAACAAATTGTTTTCAACAATAGTAGTAATTTCCACTAAAGAAAATCGCCCAGTCAATCGATTGGGCAGATGAACCCGAAATGTCTGCGTCAATCGTTTGCATCAAAGTCTGTTTTTCCCTTTTATCTGTTGAGCGAACTTTCATAACAAGGACAAAAACCCAAACAGACTCATGCTATTGAGCACTCCAAGGCTTGCGGTACAATCCTTGAAATTTTCCTCTGTCGGTGCGTTTCGCATGAGCGTACCGACTCTTTGAAACCGACTTTTCCTCCTTAGCCATGATTACTGACGATCGTTTGCTTGACGACGAGAACGAAGACGACATTTACGACGGCCCTTCCAGATCCCAGAAAAAACGTGAAGCCGAAGCCATGCAGAACCTCGGCGGTGAGTTGACAAAACTCGCCCCGGACGCTTTCGACCGCGTCGTTGGACTGCCCGAAGACATTCGCGAGGCCGTTCTTGAATATCGCCGAATGAAATCGTTCGGAGCATTGCGCCGACAAATGCAGCTCATCGGCAAACTCATGCGTCGCCTTGATTACGATGCCGTGCGTGAGGCCATCGACCGTGCCACGGGCGCCAGCCGCGCAGCAGCCGCAGCCCATCAAAGAGCCGAACGACTGCGCGATGCGCTGTTAAACGACGACAGCAAACTCACCGATTATGTCGCCTCGCATCCCGACGCCGACATTCAGCAGCTGCGCACGCTCATTCGTTTGGCCCGCAAGGAACGGGAGGCTGCGAAACCGCCGAA
>DXSO01000181.1:1568-2203 GCA_019410445.1 Sutterella sp. | reverse complement strand
TATTTCCGTGAGCTTTATCGCTTCCTGCATGCCGAAGAACTCCCGGCACTCACGCTCGAACGAGCCGAAGATGATGACGATCTGAACTAACTTTCATCGTCTCGTCTTGTAAGTCAACGCTTTTAGGACACCTTTTTTCATGCTGGCACAACGCAATTCGGAAAATGAGCTGATCTGCGGTCTGATTTCAGTTTCAGACCGCGCTAGTCGCGGCGAATACGCCGATGAAGGGATCCCTGCTTTGCAGGCATGGCTGCAGGATGCGGTCATCTCACCGATACAGTTTCACACCCGTCTGATCCCTGATGATCGCTATACGATTGAAGAAACGCTGCGCGAACTCGTTGACCGAGTCGGTTGCGATCTGGTCTTTACCACCGGAGGCACGGGGCCGGCCAGACGCGATGTGACACCGGAAGCAACGCTAGCCGTGGCTACGCGCGAATTGCCGGGCTTTGCAGAGCAGATGCGCCGCATTTCCCTGAATTTCGTACCGACGGCCATTCTTTCCCGTCAAGTCGCCGTGTTGAGAGAAACACCCACGCATGCGGCTTTGATCGTGAATCTGCCTGGACGACCAAAGTCCATTTCCGAAACACTCGGAGGCTTTCGCAGCGACGACGGCGAAGTAATTG
>DXSO01000181.1:0-1558 GCA_019410445.1 Sutterella sp. | reverse complement strand
ATTGATGCGGGCATTTTCGCCTCCATCCCCTACTGCATTGATCTCATCGGCGGTCCTTACGTTGAAACCAATCCTGAAATCATCGCAGCCTTCCGTCCCAAGAATGCCGTGAGAAAGTCGCCGCAAACTCCCGCACAAAACAATTCGACATCGGGTTCTTCGAGCAGCGCATCTCAACCGTCGCCACGCGTACCCACCCGCATCATCACGACGGAAACACACGCCACTCCCGACAATGCTGCAAGTTTTGCCGCCGCCTTTGCGCAGCCACAGGCACCTCAGCCTCAGGCTCCGCAACCCCGTCCGCAGCAGCGCATTCTGCGTCCGCACGACACTGCCGGCAGTGCCAAAACCACCTCTTCGAGCAGCCACATGAGTCCGGAGATGATCGCTCGCCGATCGGTTCAGCACGGTATTCCTTTATTTGCCTCCCGCACCCGCTCTACGCCGGAACCGCTTGACGTAATCGTACGCGACCCCGAAGACGGAGCAACTCCTGAGTGCACCGTCATTTGGCTGCACGGTCTGGGGGCGGATGCACAGGATTTCCTGTCGCTGCCGCAGCAGCTGCGCGAATTCGGCGCTCCTGCCGCGCGCTTTATCTTTCCCAACGCTCCCGAGCGGGAACTGACGATCCGCCCCGGCTACAAGACACGCGCTTGGTATGACCTGCTGTCCGATGACTTTGGTTCCGATAATGAAGACCGTCCGGGTTTGATCAAAATGCACCAGCGAGTCTCTCAGATCATCAACGAGATCGTCACGAGCGGTTTACGCGCCGAGCGCATCTTCTTGGGAGGCTTTTCCATGGGAGCGGCAATGTCGCTGTTCAGTTCGGTGCGTCAAGCTCGAACACTTGCAGGCTGCATCGCGCTTTCAGGTTATTTCCCCATTCCTTCGCTGCTTGAAAAAGACATCACGCCGGCCGGTCGCGGTACTCCCGTTTTCATGGCTCACGGTGCCTTCGACAGCGTCGTTCCGTCCGTATTGGCCGAACACGGCGCTGACATTTTGGAAAATACCATCGACACTCTCATCTGGCGCGAATACAACATGGATCACGAAATCTGTCCGGATGAACTGATGAACGTGGCGCAGTTCATGAGCACCGCTCTGCAACGCTGATCTTCACTGTAGCTCAAAACAAAAACCGCAGCCGTATGACTGCGGTTTTTGTTTTTTAGGCAAGCCCCACGGACTTGCCTTCACTCAAGACTGTCAACGCCTTAAGCGGCCTTGTATTCGCACAAAATGCGCAACATGCGGCGCAACGGTTCGGCAGCACCCCAAAGAAGCTGATCGCCGACGGTAAAGGCACTGATGTATTCAGGCCCCATTGCGAGCTTGCGAATACGACCGATCGGGATTCGACGCGTGCCCGAAATCTTGGCCGGAGAAAGCTCTTCAATGGACTCTTCCTTACGGTTGGGCACCACATAGGCCCACTCGTTGGCATTGTCCAGAAGCTTTTCGATTTCCTCAACCGAAACGTCCTTCTTGAGTTTCACCGTCAAAGCCTGGCTGTGGCAACGCATGGATCCGACACGCACGCACAAGC
>DXSO01000180.1 GCA_019410445.1 Sutterella sp. | reverse complement strand
GCTGACCGCTCCGTCGAAACTTACGAATGGCTTCGCGACAAAATCGGTGTCAAGTTTGCCGATGTGTACTACCACGGAGGTCATTCGGTAAAGCGCAGCCATACGGTGGCTGAAAAGTCCGGCTCCGGCATCATTAACCCGATGCTTTCCAAGTGCAAAGAGTTCAACATCCCTGTAGAACTGCGCACCAAAGTTGAAAAATTCATTCGTGACGAATCCGGCCGCATCGTCGGTGTCGAAGTTCGCCGCAATTACCGATTTGGTCGAGAAAATTCCGGCAAACTTGAAACGATTCGTACCAAGATGGGGGTGCTTCTTGCCTCGGGCGGCTTATCTCAGAACGTCGTAATGCGTATGTCTCACGATCCGCGTCTGACGAGCGCCTTCGATTCTACCAACCATCCGGGAGCTACCGGCGAAATGATTCAGCAGGCACAGATGATCGGCGCCAACACGATTCACATGGACTGGATTCAGCTGGGTCCCTGGACCTCTCCTGACGAAAAAGGCTTTGGTCTTGCCCCTCAATTTGTGGAGTCCATCGTAGGGTATGGCTGCATGGTTGATATTGAAACGGGAAAACGCTTCTTCAAAGAAACAGGCAACCGCAAGGAGCGTGCCGACGCCATCATTGCCATCGGTCATCCGGCTCTTATCTACGCATGCGAAAAAAACGTCAAGGCACAGGCTCCCAAGGCAATGAAGCAGGAAACGTTTGATTCGGCTCTAAAGCAAGGCGTTATCCGCAAATTCGATACGCTCGAGGATATGGCTAAGTTCTATAACATTCCGGCCGCTGCTCTCAAAGCCCAGAATGAGCGTATGAATGGATTCCTTAAAGCAAAGAAGGACGATGACCTCGGGTGCATGTTCTTTGATGACTCGCTTCCCAATGATGTTGGCCCCTTCTACGCCGCACGCTTGTGGCCGCGCGTACACCATACCATGGGTGGACTTGAAATCAACAGCAAGGCCGAAGTGCTTGACGCATATCACAACGTCATCCCCGGGCTTTATGCTGCCGGAGAAGTGACCGGCGGCGTACACGGCATGGTACGACTTGGCACGGTAGCCGTTGCCGACTGCATTATCTTTGGCCGCACAGCCGCGCGTTCGGCCCTCGCCTCCTCGCAATCTGCTCAATAAACAGTCTCACTGCTGCCTTTCTTTCCATAAACTTGAAGAATGGAAAGAAAGGCGCTTTCAAACCAGTTGCTTGAGATCGTTATGTTTAGTTCAAAAAGACTTTTGATTTCTTTCGCTCTGCTTTCGTTTGTGGCATTAAACAGCGTTGGCGCAGCCGAAAAATTTGGCGCCGATCGACATGTCGCTCGAGGAGTGCAGTGCGAAATGTGTCATGGCCCAGACAAAGCCAATCCGCAGTACCCGGATGAAAATACGTGCGTAAAGTGTCATCCGCGGGCTGCAATGGTTGAAAAGACAAACAAAATCAGTCCCAATCCGCATTCCGCGCCTCATAACGGCGACTGCACTCTTTGCCACATGCAACACGAACCCACCGTCAATTACTGTGAACAGTGCCACAAGTTTAACTTTCCTAAGGTTCCTTAAACTGACGGGCTTGATTTTCTAGAAAGCCGGAAACTGTTTCTCCTGACTACCCATCATTTTGGGTTTTGCCGCTGTTTCAGATTGCGCAGCGGCTTTTCTATATTGTGTCCGTCGTGGACTAGAGCAATATCAAGGATAGGACATTAATGGCAAGATTTTCAAAATTCTGGTGCGCGTCGGTTCTGAAAAGCCTAAATGGTTCTTCCGGTCAATCCGTATTGAGCTCTTCTTTTCCAATCATGCCGTGGATTACCCATGCACTTGATCCAAGTCTTGCGGATTTGGTGAGTCGTGTCGGTATTGTCAAGAACCTGAAAGCCGGGGAAGTGATCTTTTCGCACAACCAACCGATCGACCATTTGGTCATCGTCAACCGAGGCATTACTGCTCGCGGTATGGGAAATGTCGATGCACAGGCCATCGGATTGGCAACCCCCGGACACATCGCTGCCGGGAACCTGAACTTCTTTTCTTCCCGTCACGCAATCGGTCGCTACTATGCCATAACGGATTGCGAGCTTTGCTTTTGCTCACACTCGCTTTTGCGCAAGATAACACGCACGCAACCAGACCTTATATACACTCTGTCGGCGCAATTCGAATGCGCCACGCTTTCCGACAGGCTTGCTTTTGCCTGTCTTTCTCTTCTCTCCCCTAAAGATCGCCTAAAAGCTTTTACGGTTACCTGGGCGGCCAACTACGGATCTTTAGTAATGTCGGGCGGTCAATTGCGAATTCGCATGCCGGCTCCGATGAGCATCCAAGTTCGAAGTCAGATCGTAAACACAACCCCGAATTGGGTTGACCGTAGCCTGCGTTCGTGGAGAGAAAACGGCCGTTGGCAACGCAACGGAGACTGGGTCACATTTGATCCTAATTTGGTTCAAGATACCTACCATTGGATGCGTTCTCTTGAAGAAAGCAATAACAACTTTCGCTATCCTGAAAATTTTGTTCAGTTAATCCACCCTTTGAAACAGGGATAAACGATACCCTGATCAGATTTCGTTTTTACATTTCTTCAGAATCGCATAATTGCGGTGCAGTCGGGGAAAGAAATGTCTTTCCCCGCGACGGAGAGCATTAAATTAACTACTAAACCTGCAGACAAAAGCTCTTGAAAGTCCGTTGTTCAGTCCGTCCGAAACCTTTGATATCGGTTTCGATCACGAATTGCAGACGCCGTCGAAACTCTTTACCGCAACCTTGGCTTCAACGAGCCGCCTTCATCAAAGCGGCGATTTGCACGATATCGGAAGGCAGCGTTCTGCAGCAGCCGCCCAGACACACAGCCCCCATGGACTTCCATTTGGAAACGAAGGTTTCCCAACCCGGACCGGACACCGGATGATGCCATGTCTTGGTGGTCGGGTCGTATGTTTCGCCTGAGTTGGGATACACGATCATGGGCTTGTCGGTGACGGAAGAAATTCGCTCCAAAGCCTCGGCCACCACTTCACGCTTGACGCAGTTGATGCCGATGGCGTCAACCAAAGGATGTTTGCCGCAGACTTCGGCAGCTTCTTCAATCGGCGTACCGTCGGCAATGTGACCGCTGTCCTTGAGCGTAAACGTCACCCAAGCCGAAACGTCGAGCTCCTCCATCATCTTGAGAAGCACCTTGACTTCGTCGAGTCTGGCCTGTGTTTCAATGCCCAGGAAGTCAGCTCCAGCTTCAACCAGAGCCTTCAAGCGCAGTTGATGAAAGGCACGGTATTCATCGTCGGAAAGATGATAGTCGCCCGTATATTCGGCACCGTTGGCAAGGT
>DXSO01000018.1:12942-20910 GCA_019410445.1 Sutterella sp. | reverse complement strand
CCCCTTAAGGGCAACCCCAGCGACTGGGGATACTCGACTCCCACCAAATACAATCCGGAGGGGTCAAAAGTCGGTGCGGCCACCGCACGCGATTTTGCCTGCAATACGTCGGCAAGCCATTGAACACTTTCTCGGCCTGTACCGACATAAATGAGCGAACCGACAATATTTCGCACCATATGCTGCAAAAATGCATTGGCTGAAATTTCCACACAAATCAAGTCACCCCGTCGGCTTACCGTCAGATTTTTAATGGTACGGATAGGAGTCGCAGCCTGACACTCAGATGCTCGGAAAGATGAAAAATCATGCTCACCCACAAGAACCTGGGCCGCTTCCTGCATCTTATCTGCGTCTAGACGACGCCAAACCCACCCCGTTTTACCGTGCATGATGGGAGAGCGCACGGGATTGTTGTAAATCCAATACTGATAGGTGCGGCTCAAAGCATCAAAACGAGCATTGAAGCCCTGGGGAACTTCGCAAGCCCACTTGACGGCTACGTCATCGGGTAAAAACGTATTAAGACCACGAACCCAACTGGCCATCGCACGCCTAAATGGCGAAGCAATACTCACCACCTGATGCGTGCCGTGCACGCCTCGATCAGTACGACCGGCACAGACTGTGCCGATCTTAACTGTCAGAAAACGTTTAAGAGCCGCTTCGAGAACGTCCTGAACGGTTCTGCCGTCAGGCTGAGTCTGCCAGCCAAAATAATTTTGGCCGGCATACTCAATACCCAAGGCAACGCTTTGAGCTGGTGTATTCAAATTACTGCTGTCCGTCACTGGCTTTTTCTACCTGAGACAAAAGTTCTGAAGCCTGACGACGCTGATCTTCATTGCCAGCAAGCAAAACTTCGTGCAGGACACGTTGAGCCTCGGTATAAGCCCCAACGCCAATATAGGTCCGAGCCGTAATCAGTTTTCCCGATGATGCTTCCGGAGACACAGGAGCACCTCCGGGTTCGGCCACCGGCCGTTCAGGCTGAACCTCCTGCGAATCATCCCCAACATAGGCTGCAGCAACATTAAAACCCGCCGACTGCTGAGACTGCGGCTTGATATCACCGAGCACGGGCTCGACACGCGAATCAACCGAATGAGGCGCCTGAGTCTGACTCGAAATTTCTGCCTGCTTCATTCGCTGCGTGGCCCGCTCCGACTCAAGCCGGCGCTCGAGCATCTCCTGCGTGGCTTGAAGCTGCTCAGGCTTGGCGGCTTCTGCTTTGCGAAACTTCACCACTCCCATATTTTCTTCTCGACGGCGCTGAGAGGCAGTGCGCTGCTTAAACCAGTACCATGCCGCGCCGCCGGCCGCGGCCAATATCACCAACAGGCCGACAAGCGTTGTCCAAAAACTACCGGAATCTTCTTCGGACTTCTCCTGCAAGGCCGGCATTTCCGGCACAGGCGTCGCAGCCTGTTCAGCAGCATCAACCGGTGCTGTTTGTGCTTTTGCCGAATCTTCAGAAGCTGATGTCTGTTCAGGTTCTACCTTTTGTTCGTTAGCCGCAGCTGCAGGCTCCTGCGTCTGAACCTTTGCGTCATGCGCGGCTTCGGCCTTGGCAAGAGTATCGGCCAGCGGATCCTTAGGCGGTTCAGTTGCCGCCGCAGGCTGGACCGTTGGCTGCGGTTTGGGCTGAGAAGTTTTCTGTTCCGGGACTGGAGCAACAACCGTCTTTGCCTTTGCGCTATTTACCTTTGCACTGTCTGCCTTCCATTTCCGCCATAGTGAAGGTGCTTCTTTTTGCATGCGCGTCTGTGCCCGTTTAAGCAGCTTTGCGCCGGGCTGCTGACGCGCATCGGTATTTGGAGCCACACGAACCAAAGCCCAAGCCTCATCAAGACCGACAGCCGACACCTCATCAACCAAAGGTGCTGTAAGCCTCGAACCAACCTTCACGCCGTTGACACGGCCGCGATCATAAGCATTGGGATTGGCGCGCACGAACGCCACCAGAATCTGATCCATGGAAGCCTGAGGATAGCGGGCACGATACAGCGTGGCAATCGACCACATCGTCATGCCATCCCGAACAAGAAACGGCTTATCGAGATCGTAATCAGCCGGATTGAGCGGCAATTTCACCGATCCGCTTTGCGCATTTCGAATGGTTGCTTTGATCTCCGGTTTGTTCGGCTTTTTTTCTGCTGTTGTAGAAACCTGTTTGACTGGCTCGCGAACCTCGGGCACATAGCTCGGCTCAGGCGCAGATTTTTGCACTGCCGGCTTGGCGGACGGTACGGCAGAAGTCGACGGCACCTTACTGCTTTGCGATGCTTCTGAAGTCGGAGCTTTCGAAACCGACGGGACCAATACACGCTCGCTGCTCGAAGCGTCGATCATCGGAGCACTCTTATTGGTCTCGCCTTGTTTGACCATCGGAGCTGCTGGTCGATTCTGCAGCTGAATTTCATAGAGCTTCGCCGAAACTTTGCCGGACTCGGAAAGCTCCACAATCAACGGAAATTTTTGAGCATCTACGGATTTTTGTCCCTTGATTTTGATCGTGTAAGGCTGCTTTCGCAGAAGAGTCAGCGAAATATCGTTAAGAGGCACCAAAACCTCTTTGCCGACACGGCGATATGTCGAAGTCGGTGCCAGACGAACTACCAATTGCTCTGCCTTCGGATCCACGTCTCGAACCGTCAATTCCGCATCCAACGGTTCTCCTACGGCTGAAAATACTGTGAGACTGCCGAGCTCGGCTGCCAAGGCACTGCCAGCCAGTGCCGTCACCGCAGCCGCGACAAGAGTCTTTTTCAAAGTAATCGCTTCCGACATCTGTTTACCCAATTTTCCTTTTTCGATTTGGCGCAGAGACACACTTCCAGGAATCACCCTACGCTCCATTGCAAATGGATTCTACCCATTTATCTTCTCGGCACGCTCCTCGCCTCAATCCCCGTGAACTCAATCGGTTAAGGAACTTTTCTAAAGATTCAATTCCGAGAGCGTCACCGTTTCGATTCCCACCGATTTCCAAGTTCGCTTTGCCTCTTCGTAGCTTTCTTCCGCAATGGCTTTGACAGCATCAATGACAACGGTAGTACGAAATCCCGCACGAACAGCATCAAGCGCAGTCCAACTTACGCAATAATCGGCAGCCAGTCCGCAAACGACCACATCGGTTATCCCTCGCTCCTTGAGCCAGCCGCTTAAGCCTGTGGCGGTTTTTCGATCTGCTTCAATAAAAGCCGAATAACTGTCTCGTGCCGAGCATGTCCCTTTGCGCAAAATCAAATCTGCGGATTGTGTTTTGAGTTCTGCGGCAAAACTTGCTCCATGACTGCCTGCAACGCAGTGCATCGGCCACAGAACCTGCAAACCATACGGCATTTCAATGGTCTCAAACGGACGACGCCCCGGATGACTGCAGGCGAAACTTTCATGATTTTCCGGATGCCAGTCTGCCGTCAGCACCACGGTTGAAGCCGCATCAATCAACACATTGACAGGGGCAATAATCTGATCGGAATGAGGAACCGGCAGAGCACCGGCAGGAAGAAAGTCGTTTTGCACATCCACAACGATTAATGCGGTCGATGTGCTTTTGAGATTGACTGCCATGATGAATACATCCCTTCGAGAATTGAATCGTCGTCAATGTAATGGATCATTCAAAAAAAATCTTGCATATATAAAAAAACCCTGCCTTTCCCTTAGGAAAGACAGGGTTAATGCGAAGCTCTTAACGAACCTGGTAAGAATGTTCTTACTGGTCCTTCGAGACTTCCGCGTTGAGATGATCGCGGATCTCTTTGCCGGCGCGGAAGTACGGAACATACTTGCCCGGCACCTTAACCGCTTCGCCGGTCCGCGGATTGCGGCCGTCGCGCGCAGGTCGGTACTTCACAGAGAAGCTGCCGAACCCGCGAACTTCGACTCGCATACCGCGGCTTAAAGCACATACCATCGATCTGAGAACGATGTTGACGGCTTCGTCGGCGTTGCGGCCGGTAAGCATCGGATGGCGTCCGAAAACCCGCGAAATCAACTCTGATTTCGTCAAGGCTCGCATACGAACCCCCGATTACTTCTGCTCGAGCTTGGCCTTGAGCAGAGCACCCAGGTTGGTCGTGCCAGCGCTGGCATCGGAGTTGACGCGATCGAGAGCCTTGCGAGCTTCGGCGGCGTCCTTAGCCTTGATGGAGAGCTGGATCGAACGGTTCTTACGATCAACGCTCGTGATCAGAGCTTCAACTTCCTGACCGACGGTGAGCTGCGTGGTGGCATCTTCAACGCGTTCGGAAGCGATTTCGGAAGCGCGCAGATAGCCTTCGGTGTCGTTGCCGAGATCGATCACAGCACCCTTGGCGTCAACGCTCTTGACGGTGCCCTTCACGATCGTGTTGCGTTCGTGAGAACCAGCGAAGTCGGAGAACGGATCGCCGGAGAGCTGCTTGATGCCCAGGCTGATGCGTTCACGTTCGGTATCGATACCGAGAACGATGGCTTCGAGTTCGTCGCCCTTCTTGTACTTGCGAACAGCGTCTTCACCCTGTTCGTTCCAGGAGAGGTCGGACAAGTGCACGAGGCCGTCAATGCCGCCGGGCAGACCGATGAACACGCCGAAGTCGGTGATCGACTTGACCTGACCCTTGACCTTGTCACCCTTCTTGAAGCTCTGGTTGAACTCTTCCCAAGGATTGGCCTTGCACTGCTTCATGCCGAGGCTGATGCGACGACGGTCTTCGTCGATGTCAAGAACCATGACTTCAACTTCTTCGCCGAGCTGAACAATCTTCTTCGGATCAACATTCTTGTTGGTCCAATCCATTTCGGAAACGTGCACGAGACCTTCGATGCCGGTTTCGATTTCAACGAAAGCACCGTAGTCGGTGATGTTCGTAACCTTGCCGAACAGGCGGGTGCCCTGCGGATAGCGGCGGGCGATACCGATCCAGGGATCTTCGCCGAGCTGCTTGAGACCGAGAGAAACACGGCTCTTTTCCTGATCGAACTTGAGAACCTTGGCTTCGATTTCCTGGCCAACGGTAACAACTTCGCTCGGGTGACGCACACGACGCCATGCGAGGTCGGTGATGTGCAGCAGGCCATCAATGCCGCCGAGGTCAACGAATGCACCGTAGTCGGTGATGTTCTTGACAATGCCCTTGACGATGGCGCCTTCCTGGAGCGTGGCCAGGAGCTTAGCGCGTTCTTCGCCCATGCTGGCTTCAACGACAGCGCGACGGGAAACAACCACGTTGTTGCGCTTGCGGTCGAGCTTGATCACCTTGAATTCGAGGGTCTTGCCTTCGAACGGGGTGGTGTCCTTGACGGGACGGGTGTCAACGAGCGAACCGGGCAAGAAGGCACGGATGCCGTTGGTCATGACAGTCAGACCGCCCTTGACCTTGCCGGTGATGGTACCGGTGACGAGTTCGCCGGATTCGAGAGCCTGTTCGAGGTTCATCCAAGCGGCCAAACGCTTGGCCTTGTCACGGGACAGAACGGTTTCGCCGAAGCCGTTTTCGGCCGATTCAATTGCCACGGAAACAAAGTCACCAGGCTGAACGCTCACTTCGCCGAGGTCATCCTTGAACTCGTCGATGGGCACGTAAGCTTCGGACTTCAGACCGGCGTTCACAACCACAAAGTTGTGTTCAACGCGCAGCACTTCAGCGGTGATAACTTCACCCTGACGCATTTCCTGCTTGGCGAGGCTTTCCTCGAACAGCTGGGCAAAAGATTCGGTATTGGTAATGTTGGACATTTAAATAAAAAAACGTTGAAATCTCACCGACCCGGGGTACCGGCTATACAGCCGTCAGTCGGTGGTGTTTGCAGATTTAAAGAATGCGGAGCCCCGTCCCCGCATTCCAAAAAAAATTCTCAATCGTTATTGACCCGACCTCAGTCGCACTGTTCTCGATACCACTGATGGATCAACTCGAGCGTTTGCTCGGCATCCATTTCGGAGTTATCCAGAACCCGGGCTCCCTGAGCCGGCACGCAAGGCGCAGCCTTGCGCTCACGATCACGACGATCGCGTTCTGCCAAGTCACGAGTAAGGTCGCTTAGATTAGCAGAAATCCCCTTGGCAATCAACTGATTAAAGCGTCTTTTTGCGCGAGCCTCAGGACTGGCCGTCAAAAAGACCTTCAGGACAGCATCCGGAAAGATCACGCTAGCCATATCTCGCCCGTCAGCCACAAGCCCAGGCGCCTGTCGGGCATCTCGCTGCAAATCAGTCAAAGCACGCCGTACGGCGGGCAATGCCGCTACGCGACTAGCGCACAGTCCTACCGCTTCGGCTCGAATTGCCTGCGTCACATCTTCTTGCCCCAGATAGATTCGACCGTCCTTGAATACCGGCTTCATCGCACGGGCCACAGCCTGACAGGAAGCCTCATCATCCGGATCAACACCAGCCTTGATCACCGACAATGCGGTCAGGCGATACAGCGCTCCGCTATCGAGGTAATGAAAACCCAATCTCTGGGCCAGAGCCGCCGCAACGGTGCCCTTTCCGCTTGAGCTTGGACCATCAATGGCAATCACAGGAATGCAATTCTTTTCAGACACTTCACTACCTTTTTTTCTAAATTTGGGCATCGCCGATTTCAGTTGCCGTCGTCGGCTTTGGCCAAATGCACTAATCCGACTCGCCAGGCTGAGTCAGACGCAGGAATTCATTGAAATAGTTGGGATATGTTTTGGCCGTGCATCCGGGATCATTGATGGTGACTTCGACACCAGCGCAGGCGGCCAACGCCAAACTCATCGCCATCCGATGATCGTCATACGTGTCCACAACAGCTCCTCTCAGCGCTTTCTGCATCGGTTTATTCACCACAATGTAGTCGGCTCCTTCCAGAACCTGAGCTCCGAACTTACGCATTTCCCGAGCCATTGCCGCCAGTCGATCGGTTTCCTTGACGCGCCAACTTGCAATTCCGGTCAAATGCACCGGTCCGTCGCTCATCAGAGCCATCGGCACAAACGTCATCGCGGCATCCGGAATACGCGTGCAATCAAGCGTAATACCCCTCAAAATTTGGTCTGGTTTCCGACAAACCGTGATGCTGTCAGATGTTTTGACAACCGTTGCTCCCATTTCCTGAAGCGCATCAGCAAAAGCCACATCTCCCTGCATGGATCCGGCACCGACCCCCTTGACAGTCACTGGTCCGCCTGTAAGAGCTCCGAGCGCTAGAAAATAACTCGCACCGGAAGCATCGGCCTCCACGCAGTAAAAATCTTTGGATCGATACACTCCAGAGTGAACCCAATAACCACTATCGGTCTCCTCGAGTTCAATGCCGAAATCTCGCATCATCCGAGTCGTCATCTCGACATAGGGGCGGCTAATAAGTTCGCCTTCAATGTCAATTTGCAGCCCCTGTTCTTTCGCGACAACGGGAGCCAACATTAAAAGCGCCGTCAGGTACTGACTCGAGACATTGCCCCGCACACTTACGCGATTGCCCAGACAAGATGCCGGTTCAAATCGCAGCGGCAAAAAGCCCTCTTGACATTCACAAGTGATTTTGGCTCCCATGCTGCGCAACGCAGTAAGCAAATCAGCAATCGGGCGCTCGCGCATGCGTTGTATTCCATCGAGTCGATAGGTTCCGCCGGCAAAAGCCAACAGTGCCGTCAATGTTCGAGCTGCCGTACCCGCATTGCCGATAAACAGTTCCGCATTCTTGACTGGCACCTTGCCCGCACAGCCGCTTACGCATACCTGAGTGTCGTTTGAAAACGAGACGTCGATACCGAGTTTTTCAAGGGACTCCAACATTCGTTCGGTATCATCGGCTCTCAACAAGCCCTGAAGCGTTGTTTTCCCCTGCGCCAACGCCGCAATAAAGAGTGCGCGGTTGGAAATGGACTTACTGCCGGGCAAAACCACGGTTCCGCTAGCTCTGGCAACCGGAGCAATTGTCAGTTGTTCGATTCTTTGCACGTGATGTTTCCGCCTTCGAAATTATTTTCGCTTTTGAGGCAAATGCG
>DXSO01000018.1:0-12932 GCA_019410445.1 Sutterella sp. | reverse complement strand
GGCGTTCGCGGCTCGAGTAAAAAGCTCCCGTTCGACCTCAATGTCATCATTTTCAATGGCCTTTCTCAGCACGGACAGATCTTTTTCAAAGTACGTCAAAGCTTCCAAGACGGCCTGCTTGTTGGCTCGGAAAATATCCACCCACATTTCCGGACTCGAAGCAGCAATACGTGTGAAGTCTCGGAAACCCGCTCCGGCTAGTGATAGTTTGCGCTCAGCACTTCCCGTATTGAGAATGGAATCGACCATCGCATAGGACAACAAATGAGGCAGATGCGAAACAGAGGCAAATACGGCATCGTGCTCTTGCGGAGTCATACGTTCAATAACTCCTCCAATACTCTGCCAAGCCTGTTCCCAAAAGTTCACTGCTCGCTGGCTTGTTTCCGGCAAAGGCGTCGAAATGACTTTTGCACCGACGAAAAGTTCACTGTCGGCATAGTCAACTCCCGGCATCTCTCCGCCAGCAATCGGATGCAAAGGCGCATAGTTGGCAAATTTATCGCCAAGCACGCGCCGTGCCCCCTCAATAACAGCTCCACGCACCGAACCCACATCCGTCAGCAGCGTCTCAGAGCCGATCATCGGCGCAATCTGAGCCATGACATTTTCGATGGCAAGCACAGGAACAGCCACCATCACGCAATCGGCATTGCAAACACAGTCTTCAAGCGTGCTGCATGCCTCATCGGCAATCCCCATTTCAACGGCTTTGCGAGTGCTTTTTTCCGATAGGTCAAATGCTGCGACCGTATCGACCACACCCTTATTTTTCATTGCCCAGGCCGCCGAAGCTCCGATCAGTCCTGTGCCTATCAATGCAAAGCGCATCGTTTTGCTTCCTTCTTTGTTTTTATCAGTGCTTTCAGACAGTTTCCAAGGTTGCCTTAAACGCATCCATGAAAATCCGATTTTCTTCAGACGATCCTACGGAAATGCGAATGTACTCAGGCAACCCATAGCTTTTCAGCGGCCGAAGAATGATGCCTTTTTTCAGCATCGCTTCGTTGACAGCAGCCGCTTTCGGCCCCACATGCACCATGATGAAATTGGCCTGTGAAGGCAAATACTTCAAACCAAGCTCCTGAAAAAATGCCTGCAGTCGAGCGCGTTGCTGTGCATTGGTTTGCACGACCTCTTGCAAATATGCCTGATCTTGAAGAGCAGCCACTGCCGCAGCCTGAGCCGCTGAATTCATATTAAACGGCGGACGGATCCGATTGATCATCGCCACCAATTCCTTCGATGCCACACCGAAGCCGGCGCGAAGTCCTGCCAAACCATAAGCCTTGGAGAAGGTGCGCGTCACCATCAAATTGGGGAAGCGCTTGACCCAAGCAAAGCTATCCGTTCGGAGTCCCTCGTCCATAAAGTCGGTATACGCCTCGTCCAAAACCACAACGCAGTCCTGCGGTACTCGCTCAATGAATGCAAGCAGTGCCTGAGGCTCAAGCGGCAAACCTGTCGGGTTGTTCGGATTGGTAAGGTAAATCAAGCGCGTTTTTTCATTGACGGCTGCCAACATTGCCTCCAGATCAACCTGGAAATCCTTGGCAGGCACTTCAACACACTCAGCACCACATTCGCGTGCACTGATTTCGTACACAGAAAACGAGTACTGTGAGTAAATGCAGCGATCTCCTTCGGCAAGAACCGTGCGGGCAATCAAGCCCAAAATTTCATCCGACCCATTGCCAACAATCACTTCATCGGCGCTCACGCCGGCAAAGACCGCCGCAGCCTGACGCACCACCTGAGCGGCTCCGTCCGGATAACGAGTACCGTGCGTCATAGCCTCAATGGCCGCCTGTTTGGCTGCCGGCGACATCCCAAGCGGATTTTCGTTGCTGGCCAATTTGACGATTTTCGCCGGATCAAGTCCATACTCTCTGGCCGTTTCCTCAATCGGCTTTCCCGCTACATAAGGACTGATCGTCTCCAGAGCCTTTCTCGGCACAAACCCCTGCATTATTCTTCTCCCTGTTTCGAATTTTTTTAGTAATCAGTACGCCGCTGCGTACGACCCCAAGATCTTCAGATAAATCGCAATGCGTTCAAGTTCCTCAATCGCCTTGGCCAACGGCTCGTCGTCGACGTGTCCGTCGACATCCACATAAAAGTTGTAGTCCCATGCGCCATTACGCGCCGGACGGCTCTCCAAGCGCACCATGGAAACCTTGTACTTAGCAAAAGGAGCCAATGCGTCAAGCAGCGCTCCGGCACGGTTTGGAACGGAAAAAATCAAACTTGTCTTGTGCAAAACATTTTTCGCTTTCCCACAAGGCTGCTTGCCCAAAACCAAGAAGCGAGTGCAATTGCGAGGATCATCTTCGACGGCACGCGCAACGATATGCAGTTCATACAGTGCAGCCGCTCGTTCAGCGGCCAAAGCGGCCACAGAACTGTCGAAGGCGGCCTCCTTTGCGGCTTGGGCATTTGAGCTCGAGGACACGGGACGCGCCTGCGGCAGATGCGTCATCAGCCATTGCCGGCATTGCGCCAAAGCCTGCGGATGAGCATGCACCTCTTTGATGTCTTCTCGTTTCCCCGTCAGATTCATGAGATTGTGGTGCACGGCGACGTTGACTTCACCGATTACTTTCAAAGGCGTCGTCAGCAACAAATCTGCCGGTCGCGTCACGATTCCCTCCGTACTGTTTTCGACCCGAACGACCGCAAAATCAGCCGTACCGCTTGCCGCTTCATGGAATACCTCATCAAGACTGCCGCAGGCAATCGCCTGACAGCTTGACCCGAATTGACGCACTACGGCTTCTTCGGTAAACGTTCCCAAGGGGCCGAGGAAAGCCACTTTCGGCAACGCTTCTACAGCTCGGCATGCCGAGATAATCTCGCGCACGATACTGCGAACAGATTCTTCTGAAAGAAGAGAGTCTTGAGCTTTGGCTCGAGCCACAGCCTGCTCGAAGATTTCACGCTCTCTCTCCGGTCGATACACGGCCCCATTGGCTTTAAGTCTGCCAATAGCGCGAGCCAGACCAGCCCGCTTTTCGAGCAGTCCGAAAAGCTCTTTGTCCGTTGCATCAATAACATGACGCAGTTCTTCAATCGAGGAGTTCGCGCTCATTCCGTCACTCATTTTTTTCTCCCTGTATTGAGTTTTCCTTCAATATTATTTTGAGTGCTCACCCGCGTCGAGCCGCAAAATCGGCCATAAACTCCGCAAGTAATTGGGCTCCTTTGATCGGCATGGCGTTATACAGCGAAGCACGCAAGCCTCCGACCAAACGATGCCCTTTGAGATTGACAAGCCCCGCATCTGCCGCTTCTTTAACGAAGAGGTCTGTAAGCGCTTCCTCTCGCAGGTTAAAGACCACATTCATACGAGAACGGGTATTGGTCGGAATCGTATTGATATAAAACCCCTCACTGCGATCAACTGCTTCGTAGATCAGTTTTGATCTTATCTTGGCTCGCTCGTTCATGACGTCCACACCGCCTTCACTGACCAGCCACTTGCAGACAAGATTGGCCACCCAAATACTGAATGTCGGGGGTGTGTTGTACATACTGCCCCCCTGGCTGTGCACCTCGTAATTGAGCATCGTCGGACACGTATCGCCGGCCAACCCGAGCAAATCCTTGCGCACAATCACAACCGTTAAACCTGCTGGGCCAAAATTTTTCTGGGCACCGGCAAAGACAAGTGCATGGCGCTTAAAGTCAATCGGGCGAGACAGAAAATTGCTCGAGACGTCGCTGACAAGCGGAACACACTCCGGGCAATCCGGCACATAGTTGAATTCCAACCCGTTGACAGTCTCATTCATGCAGTAGTAGAGATAGGCTGCGTCGTTGGGCACATTGATGCTGTCAGGATGCGGAACCTGAGCTCGAGACGGTGTTCCAATCACGCTCACACGGCAGAACTTGCCGGCCTCTGCCGCCGCTTTTTTGGACCAAACACCATTGACAATGTATGAAGCCTCTGCCGCCGCACCCAGCAAATTGAGCGGCACCATCGCAAACTGCATATGTCCGCCACCCTGCAGAAAGAGAATGTCGTGCGTTTCAGGGACGCTGAGCAGTTCACGCAGCAAGTCACGCGTTTCCCGAATGATCTGAGAAAAGACCGAACCGCGATGACTCATTTCCACAAGACTCATCCCACTGCCGTGATAGTCCGGAAACTCCCTGGCGACTTCCTCAAGCACAGGCACCGGGAGCACTCCCGGGCCAGCCGAAAAGTTATAGACGCGATTCATATCTTCCTTTTTGCAGCTTCGCCCCCAAACGGAGCGCGTTGTTGCCGCTTTCCCTTTGTGTTTCGGTTGATCGAATCAAAACAGCTTCAAAAACTGTTCTGAGCAAAACAGTGCTTGAATCGTCCGCCGAATAGTCGGCAACGATCCAAGCACACACTACAGATTACTCGTTTTCAACGTCGTCTTTGACTGGCTCCAAAGGCAATTCAGCATCAACGACGGGCGCCTCTGCTCCCTCGGCTGAGGCTCCACGACTTTCAGACTCGGTCGAAACATCTTCAGCATCCTCGTTGGCTACGCGAGTCACGCTCACGACCACCTCATCGAGAGCCTCGATCAGTTTGACACCCTGAGTCGCACGTCCTGACTGTCGAATCGACTCGACAGTCGTTCGAATCATGCGTCCGCTGTTGGTAAGTACCAATACTGTATCTTCGACATTGACGAGCGTTGCCGCCACCAATTCGCCATTGCGTTCACTCGTGGCGATGGCAATTTGTCCCTGGCTGCGACGACCATGCTTGGTGTATTCAGCCAAAGCCGTGCGCTTGCCGTAGCCATTGGCGCACACCGTAAGCACATCCATATTGGTATCGGCGTGAACGGCAAACATGCTGATGCACTTGTGTCCCTCAGGCAACTTCATGGTCATAACGCCTCGGGCCGTGCGGCCCATCGGACGAACTTCATTTTCGTCAAAGCGAATAGCCTTGCCGTTGCTGCCAAAAACCATGATGTCCTGTGTCCCGTCTGTGATGACGGCCGACAAAATGCTGTCATTGTCATCCAGAGTAATGGCGGCCTTGCCGACACGCTTGATAACGGCAAACTCCTTCAGTGAAGTCTTCTTCATGACGCCGTTGACGGTGGCAAGGAATACATAGTGCGACTCATCGAACTGGCTCACCGGCAGAATGGTCACAATCGACTCACCTTCGGCAAGTTCAACCAGGTTGACGATGGCCTTGCCCTTACTCGTGCGCGAACCCTCGGGAATCTGGTAAATCGGCAGTGCATAGACTCGGCCGAAATTACTAAAGCACATGGCCTGATCGTGACTGCTGGCGGTAATGATGCGATCGATTTCATCACCTTCCTTGAGTTTGGCAGCCGTCTTTCCGTGTCCTCCGCGACGCTGACTGCGGTACTCAGTCAAAGACTGACGCTTGATGTAGCCCTCGCGAGACAGCGTAACCACCATTGTTTCCTCCGGAACAAAATCCAGAGGATTGAAGTTGGGATCTCCCGAAGGATCGATTTCAGATCGACGCTCGTCTCCGAACTTATCTTTAAGCTCGGCCAACTCTTCGTCCATGATCTTCACGACGCGTTCCGGGCGAGCCAGGATGTCGAGCAAATCCGTGATCTGCGCATTGGCCTCGCGATACTCGTCGTTGATCTTGTCCTGTTCAAGTCCGGTTAGCTTCTGCAGGGCCATCTGCAGAATCTTATCGGCCTGAATCGGACTGAGATGATACAAACCGTCGGCCTGCAGCCCGTAACATGCATCCACATCCTGCGGACGATAGTCCTGGGGATTGAATGCTGCGTTCAAAAGTCCAGACACCAGGTCGGACTTCCACCCTCTTGCCATGAGCTGTTCGCGAGCAATCGGCGGATTGGGAGCATTGCGGATAATGCGCAGGAACTCATCAAGATTGGACAAAGCAACGGCCTGACCTTCAAGAATATGGCCGCGCATGCGGTTCTTGTTGAGTCTGAAAATCGTACGGCGATTAATGACTTCGCGGCGATGGCGTAAAAACGCTTCAATGATTTCGCGCAGATTAAGCACGCGCGGTCGTCCGTCAACCAGAGCGACCATGTTGATGCCGAAAGTCCACTGCAGCTGCGTGAGCTTAAAGAGGTTGTTGCGGACTACTTCGCCGAAAGTTCCCGCCTTGAGTTCCATAACGATGCGCACGTTTTTGCTGGACTCATCTCGCAGCTCGCTAATGCCTTCGATCTTTTTGTCGCGCATCAGTCGGGCGATGGATTCCACCAATACCTTCTTGTTGACCTGATACGGAATATCATCGACGACCAGCACCTGACGACCCGATTTCGTTTCCTCAAAGTGCGTGTGAGCACGCATCACCACACGACCGCGGCCGGTGCGATAGCCTTCATGCACTCCCTTTAAGCCGTAAATAACAGCGCCCGTGGGGAAATCAGGAGCAGGCATGCGGGCAATCAGCTCATCGATCGAAGCATCCGGGTGATGAAGCAAATGACGGCAGGCATCAATTGTTTCGCGCAAATTATGCGGCGGAATATTCGTTGCCATACCCACGGCAATGCCTGCTGAACCATTGACAAGCAGATTGGGCAAACGCGCCGGCAGAACCGAAGGCTCTTTTTCCGAATTGTCGAAGTTCGGAACAAAGTCGACGGTGTCTTCTTCGAGATCATCGAGCATCGCATCGGCAATGCGTGCCAAACGGCATTCCGTGTAACGCATGGCTGCCGCCCCGTCACCGTCGATCGAGCCGAAATTACCCTGCCCCCAAACCAAGGGGTAGCGCATTGAAAAGTCCTGTGCCAGACGCACGAGCGTTTGGTATACAGCCTGGTCACCATGCGGGTGATACTTACCGATCACGTCACCGACAATGCGGGCGCATTTTTTGGTGGCATGCGAAAAGTCATTGCCAAGTTCGTGCATGGAGAAAAGAACGCGGCGATGCACTGGCTTGAATCCGTCACGCACATCAGGCAGAGCGCGTCCTACGATCACACTCATGGCGTAATCGAGATAAGAACGCTTCATCTCGGTTTCAAGGGAAATCGGAAGCGTCTCCAGAGAATAAGAAATCGGCATGCCGTTGGCTTCGCCATCGGCTGCGGAGGTATCTTGAGTAGGCTTGGTGTCGTCGATATTGTCCATGATGTCCCAACTAGCAAAGCGCTCGGTCTGTTGTCAGTCCCGAGCACCTGAAACTGATTTCTGCCGCTGTCGCTACTGACGTAAGTGTCTTCTTCGTTTGCGGCAGTTCAACTTGCGCATTGTACCGTTTAAACACTCATTAAAACGCGTTTTTGCCGTTTTCCCAGTCAGCGACAAAACAAGGTTCAAATACGAAAATCATCCGTAATGAGGTCAAAACAGCCCTCTGTTGAATTTAATGCCGTTCGGACAATTCGATTTCCCTGTCATAAATTTCTCTGTTGAAGATACTGCTTCAATCCCACTCGAAAAAGTGGTCGATCCGCATTCCGAGTCACTTGTGTAGCAAAAATTGAAGCTTTCACTAATTTTGTTACTTTATGCTTCACCTTTTTATTGAAGTTGCGGCAAAATACGGGCAAAGTTCCGTCTTTTTCAAAGATGGAGTCGTTTGCGCACCTCCAGGTTCGCAGCGAATGGTTTTTGGGCTTTTTGAACCCCAACCGCGCCGGTTTTCAAAATCGGCAGACGCGGGACACACCGAAGATACAGTGCAGTGCCCGTCTTTACATATCAATAAGAAAGGAAGCAAACATATGAAGACTTCGATCAAGCTTTGCGGTCTTGCCGCTGCTGTGTTGATGGCCACTGCCGGTAGCGCAATGGCTTCCGATTCCGTCGTTCCCTACGTTTTGGATTCGCAGAACAGCGTTGTGAAGAATTCCACCGGTCTGTGCTGGCGCACCAGCTTCTGGACGCCTGCTCTTGCTGAGCAGGGCGGCCCGGATGGCGTCGGCTGCACCTGCGACAAGGACATTCTCTCTGCCGCAGCCTGCACCAAGGCTGCTCCGGTGGAAGAACCGCGCGTTGCCAAGGTGACACTTGCAGCCGATACGCTGTTTGCCTTTGACAGTGACAAGCTCACCGCCGATGGCTGCAGCATGCTCGATCAGCTCGTCAGCCGTATGGCTGGCATGGATGTTGAAGTCATCCTCACGACCGGTTACGCCGACCGTCTCGGCAAGGATGCCTACAACCAGAAGCTTTCCGAACGCCGTGCCGATGCTGTGAAGACCTACCTGAGCGATAAGGGTGTTGACAGCGGTCTGATTCAGACTGAAGGTCGCGGTTCAGCCGATCCTGTCGTGAACTGCCCGCAGCCGGCTGCCGGCAGCCAGATCCGCAACATGCAGGATCTCATCAATTGCCTGGCTCCGAACCGTCGCGCCGTGATCGAAGTGATCGGTACCCGTACTGTTCAGTAATCGGTCTTCTTGACTGTCGTTGCTGGGTGGGCTAAAGCACACCCAGCAGTAAAAAGCCCCGATGGATTTTCTCCAACGGGGCTTTTCGTATCAGGAATCTAAACCAGATCAAACAGCGGCATCGCCCGTTTCTCCGGTACGAATACGAATCGCTTGTTCAATGTCGAAAACAAAAATCTTGCCGTCTCCGATTTTGCCGGTACGAGCACTCTTTTGAATCGCCTCCAGACATTGTTCGAGCAACTCATCCGGAACAGCCGCTTCAATCTTTACCTTCGGCAAAAAATCCACGACATATTCAGCACCGCGGTAAAGCTCCGTATGCCCTTTCTGCCGTCCGAACCCCTTGACCTCAGTCACAGTCAGACCGTTGACGCCAAGTTCAGCAAGTGCTTCACGCACCTCATCCAGTTTGAAGGGTTTTACGATAGCAGTAACGAGTTTCATACACAATCGACGCAGTCCCTCTTATATGCGGGAAAAATCAGCGCCGCCTCCTTTTTTAATTCAATGAAATTGGTTTCTTTCGCTTGAAAAAAGCGCCGTTTCTCAAGCCTACAGAGGCTTTGCTCCTCGACTCGACTTTTGCCGCGGCAATCAACGGTAAAAACACCACGAACGCCTCCGAACTCCCTGTCAGGCTCGAGCAACATCTCAACGGTGCATTGCTTTGAGCGTAACTTTAGCAAAAAAGAGCTATAAAACCCTGTCTTATCAAAGAAAGCTCGGGAAACTCGTCAACGGAAAAGCAACTTCCGTACTCAGCCGAGAGCAACTAATCTTAGGACCGACTGGGCATTGGCGACGTTTGTATTCACTCCGGTAGAGCAGCTGCAGGACTCGACGCACCTCTTCTCGAGCAATCCCCTTCTGGGTTAATTCCTCCATTCCCTCTGCCGATTCAAGAAGAGCGCGAAGAATCGTATCAAGACGTTCATAAGGCATCAGCGCCGCCTCATCCGTCTGACCTTCCTTGAGCTCAGCCGACGGCGGTCGCGTAATAATTTCCTGCGGAATGACTTCTCTTCCCTTCATGCGGTTGTACGTCCGCATCAGCTCCCAGACATCCGTCTTGAACACATCTTTAATCGGTGCGTAGCCTCCGACCGTATCGCCGTAAAGCGTACAGTATCCGGTGGATCCCTCGGACTTGTTCCCCGTAGCCAATGTCAGCCACCCAAACTTATTGGAAAGCGCCATCAGCGTCACGCCTCGGCTACGAGCCTGCAAATTCTCCTCGGCAATCCCCGTTTTCGTTCCGGCAAAGTCCTCTGCCAAAAGCGAAGCCGCCGCATCATAAATCGCACCAATGGGGCGAATGCGATAGTCAATGCCGAGATTTTCCGCACACGTTCGAGCCAATCGCAAACTCAAGTCCGATGTGTAACGTGTGGGCATCATCACGGCGTGCACGTGTTCTCTGCCCAGTGCCTCTACGGCTATAGCCGCCACAAGAGCGCTGTCGGCACCGCCGGACAGTCCCAGTAAGGCATCGCTGAAGCCGTTTTTGCCCGCATAGTCACGCACCGCACAAACAAGCGCATCAAAAAGCGTTTCGAATTCTGAACGTGTCGGCTTTATTTCTGGAGCCGATGTCCCCAACAGACAGCCCCCCTCAACGACTGCGGCATCCGCTTTAAATGCGGCAAGAGATGTCGTTAAGCGCCCTAAGCCATCAGCAGTAAAGCTCGAGCCCTCGTAAATACGATCGTCAATTGCTCCGGCTCGATTGACCGCAACAAGCGGCATTGCCTCATGCGCACACGCCTGACGCAGATGCTCCCGACGCTTTTCGGAAATCCCCCGCAAATACACGGAAGAATCCGATGCGCAAACAATCTGAACACCTTGTCGCTTGAATTCGCGCCAACTGTCTTCTTGCTGCAAATCGTCGGCAAAAGCAATTCCGAGTCTGACTCCTTCCAGTTCAATCACACTGCATTGATTCGCGCCGTCAAAAATCCCAGCTTCGTCTTCGACAAGCACCTTCTTATCGTGTCGCAGCAAACAACTGCCGTCTTTAAACGCATAAATTGCATTAAAGCGTTTGCCCGATTCAACTGCCGGCGCCCCCACAACAACCGTAACTCCCGGAGCCTCTTTTGCCAAGGCTTCAGCCAAATCTTGACGTGCTTTTTCGAGTGCTTTTAAGAAATCCGGTTGTCCGAGCCAGCTCTTCAACGGCCAGCCGGATAGGGATAATGCCGGCGTGAGGCACAGCGCAGCGCCGGCTTGTTTTGCCTCACGGGCGGCCTGAAGAATTTGGATCGCGTTGCCCTTCAAATCACAGGCAATACTGTTTATCTGGGCCAAATAGACAAAAGGAGTTCGCAGCATGGCAGAAAGTAAGCAAATTGGACACAACGCGGATCAATATAACGCAATCACCAGTGTATAAACGAAAAACCCCCGCCTTTTTCAGCGAGGGTTTGATTAAGGTCTCAAGACCTAAGACAATTAGGCCGTCTTGGGCTTAACGTCCATGGATTCGTAGCTCTGAACGCCTTCCATGATCAGTTTTTCGGCTTCTTCAGGGCTCTTCCATCCCTTGACCTTGACCCACTTGCCGGGTTCGAGATCCTTGTAGTGCTCGAAGAAGTGACGAATCTGATCGAGTACATCCGCCGGAACATCATCGGCATTCTTCCAGTTGGAGTAACGCAAGCAAACCTTGCTGACGGGAACAGCCAGAATCTTCCAGTCGATGCCGCCTTCATCTTCCATCACGAGCACGGCAACGGCACGGCAACGGCAAACGGTTCCCGTCATAAGCGGAAAGGGCGTAAGCACACAAACGTCTACAGGGTCACCATCGTCGGCGATCGTCTGCGGAATGTAGCCGTAGTTGCAGGGATAGTGCATCGCCGTACCAACGAAACGATCCACGAACAGGGCACCCGACTCCTTGTCCACCTCGTACTTGATCGGAGCGGAATTAGCCGGAATTTCAACAATCACATTAAAGTCGCGCGGCAGATCGCGGCCGGCGGTAACTCGGGCAAGACCCATTTCTCAACTTCTCTATATTCAGACTTACAAAAAACAGCCCGATCACACTCGACGGGCCGACTCAAGGGGCGAAATTTTAGTGGCAACCGCTTGATTTCGCAAGCAGTTACTCCCTTTGGACAATCAGGCCAGACGCAGCAGATTTCCAAGAATATGTTCACGTACGCGTTCGTCGAGCGTACCTGTAATTTCCACATGCACAAAACCAGCCTCACGCAGGCGTTCGGCGCAACGCGGATGAATCGTGACAGCCGCGCCGTGCAGGAACCACTCACGAGCACCAGCCACAGGCCGAATGGCATGCAACAAAGTCGCTACGGCATCCGAACTTGTAACGTACACAATGGGAGACGGTCCTCGAATGGCCTTTTGCAGGTCATCGATCTGCTGGGTGCTGAGCTCTATCGGCACACGAACATAGGCAGCAAGCTTCTCAACGTCCACCCCCAACGCAGTCAGCTGTTCTCCCAGCCACTCGCGTCCCGTCTGTCCGCGGCAGATCAAAACTCGACGAGGAATCTGCGTGCTCTTGAGAATGTCAAAGAGCGCCTCGCTTCCGGACTGTTCCGCATCACCCTTGGGGAAAATGACGCGAACTTCATCACCCCAAGCGGCACGAATCACTCGCGCCGTTCCCTCGCCAACCGTTGCAAGCGTGATATGTTCCGGCCATTTTTGAACCCAGTGGGCCACGGCAGCAACAGCCGCCGGTGAAGCAAGCACGACCATATCCACATCCTCAAGATGGGAAAGGCGCTGTGACACAAGTTCCTGATCTTCCGGCAACGTAATCGTAAAAGCCGGCCAGCACCATGCCTGAACACCGTCTGCCCGAAGCTTGTTTGCCAAACGCTCATTGGCTGCTCCCGGGCGAGTCAGAATAACCGGTTGATGAGAAAGTCCCATTTGTTAACTTTGTAAAGTCAATTGTTTTTCTTAATTAAAATCGCATTCTACCCGCGTCTTTACAAAAGTTGTTATAGATCAACTCCAGGGCACAAAAAAGGCGGCTTCACATCGTAAGCCGCCTTTTGAGAAACTCTCAAAAAATACGAGAGCTTACTTCGAGGTTTCTGCAAGCACCTGAGTCAGAAGCGCCTCAGCACCTTGCGCTTTCAGATCGGCCACAACCTGAGCTGCCACAGCCTCAAAATCGGCTGCATTGCCGCGCGCCTCAGCGCTAATCTTGCGACCGTCTCGATGATCGCCCACATGTGCGCGCAACCACAGCTGACCGTTTTCAACAATACCGTGTGCGGCAAGCGGCACTTGGCAAGAGCCGCCCAATGCACGGCTAACCGCACGTTCAGCTCCCGTTGCACAGCGAATATCCTCATCGTTGATAAACGCAAGCAACTCCAGAAGATCTTTGCGATCAGAGCGCACTTCAATGCCCAGAGCACCCTGCCCGGGAGCAGGCAAACTCGTTTCAACCGGAATCAGCTCACGGATGCGTTCGTGAAGTTCCAGACGCTTGAGGCCGGCTCCAGCCATTACGAGCGCATCGAATTCGCCTTTATCGAGTTTTGACAAGCGCGTACCGAC
>DXSO01000179.1:1501-3343 GCA_019410445.1 Sutterella sp. | reverse complement strand
GTCCATGCCCGTCGTGTCGCCCGTGACAAACAAAAACATAGGCGTCGTGTCGGCGGCGCTCAATTTGTCGGCCGTGATTGACGAGCGTGTCGTCAGGCTGTCGGAAGCTTCGCGCGTTGCGGTTTTTGATGCCAATGGAACCCGCGTCTTTCCTGCCGAAAAGACTCCGTTTGATGCCGGCGCCTATGCCGAGTGCGGCACGTCTCAAGTGTGTCGGCATCAGGCTCAGGGACAAGCCTGGTTTGCCGTCGTGCAAAGATTGCCGCAGGAGTTGGGGTCCTGGTCGGTGGTCGTGTACCGGGATGCGCGGCCGATTCTTTCTGAAAAACTGAGCATTTGGCAGACGGCCGCAGCCACGCTTTTGCTGGTGCTTGCGTTGAGTGCCGTGCTTGTCGGAATTCTTTCTTATCGGTTTGGTCAGGCAGTGGAAAAACTCAACCGCCACAGTCAGAGCGGGCGAGCGGTGCCTGCTGCCGAAGACCGCGTGAGTTTTCCCAAGGAGCTGGCGGACGTGCAGCAAACGCTGCAGAAGACGGCCGTGCAGCTGCAAAACAGAAACGAAGCCTTGGCTGAGCTCAACCGCGGGCTTGAGCAGAAGGTGCGCGAGCGCACCCAGTCGCTTGAGCAGCGCAACCGGCTCCTGCAGGCTCTGTTTGACGGCATGGCCGAAGCGGTGCTTTTGTTTGACGCTCAGGGCCGCTGCAGACGGGCCAATCGTCGATCCGAAGAGATGCTCACGCAGCAGCAGGCGCAGCAGCTTTACCGGCAATACGCGCAGATTCCCGACGACAGAGTGCGGACAGTGACGCTGCAGCAGCGAACGCTCGAGATCGTCTGCTTTGAATTGCCTGAAGTCTACGAAGAGGGGACGATGGGAATGCTCGTGCGCGACGTGACGGATCGCGAAGCCATCAATGCCATGAAGCAGACGCTGCTGAGCATGGCCGCGCATGAACTCAAGACTCCGGTGCACGTCATGCGGCTTCAGATTGATGCGCTCGGCAGACATCTGCAGTCGAATCTGTCCGACAGCCAAAAGACTTTGCTGTGCGATTTGGAAGACAGTGCCTCGCACCTGCAGGAACTTGTCCGGGATTGGCTCGACGTTGCGCGTATTGATGCCGGAGCGTTTGAAATTGAACGCCGACCGCTTTCACTCGACGCCGTCATTCGAAAAGCCGTTCGGCTGGCTCAGGTTCGATGGCCGGATCAGACGGTGAGAATTCACATTGACGAGGACGCCGAGGGAATCATGGGCGATGCAAATCGGCTCCAGCAGCTCTTTTTCAATCTTCTGAGCAATTCGGCGCGGTACGCCAAAGCCGGTGTTCCGAGCACGGTGAACATCGATTGCCGCATCAAGCCGACCGATTCCAATATCGTCCGAATCATTGTTGCGGACAACGGCATCGGTATCTGCCGGGAGCATGCCGAACGAATTTTCGATCGCTTTTATCAGATTGAAAAGGGAAATCGCAGGCGCTCGGGCGGTACGGGTCTGGGGTTGGTGATCGTCAGAGCCATCGTCGAGGCTCACGGCGGAAGCATCCGGCTGCTGCAGGATCAAAACGACGCAATGGCGGGGGCGGCCTTTGAAATTGAGATTCCCTGCTATTCTGTGGCTGATTCTCTGTAAAAAGTGCAATCGGTACGGACAACGAACATGAACGGCATGCACACCAGTATTCTTGTTGTTGATGATGAAACCCGCATTCGGCGCGTTTTGGCAATGGAGCTGGAACAAAGCGGGTTTGACGTCACGCTTGCTGGCGACGGTCAGCACGCAATCGAAGTTTTGCAGCACATGAATCCGTCTCCCGATCTGATTGTTCTGGATCTGAT
>DXSO01000179.1:0-1491 GCA_019410445.1 Sutterella sp. | reverse complement strand
GACTGGATGGATTTGAGGTGTTGGAGCACATTCGCCGCACCAGTGCCGTACCGGTCATCATGCTCACGGCAAAGGGCGCCGTTTCGGATAAAACAACGGCTTTTCGCCTTGGGGCGGATGACTACCTGACCAAGCCCTTTTCCTATGAAGAACTTGAAGCGCGGATTCACGCGCTTTTGCGGCGCGTCCGCCAGGGGCCTTCGGCAGGGGCGAGAGCCGACGTGCTGCACAACGGGCGGCTTACGCTTTGCTACTCAAGCCGCAGCTGCCAATGGGACGGAATTTCGGTTCGGATGAGCGACATTGAGTTTCGTTTGCTCTGGGAGCTGATGAAGCACAAGGGGGCTGTGCTCACGCACGAGGCGCTGCTTCGGGCGGTCTGGGGACAGGACATGATCGGAGAGTTGAATACGCTTCGCGTGACTTTGGCGCGCGTGCGCAAAAAATTAACCGATGCCGGTATCGAAGCCAGTCTGATTACGAATTTCTCCAAGGTCGGCTACATGATGCCCGAGCTGGAAGAGCACTGAGTGCGTCTGTAATTTTTTTGACATTTTGTCCGTGTTTTTTGAGACGGTGCGGACATATGTTCATTTCACAATTTCTCCTGCAGTACCCGGCGGCCTTCGTTGTGAGGGCCGACAAGACCGGAGTGTTCCTATAGGAGATTTGCCATGTCCCATTGCTCTCGCCGTGCGCTTTTGTCCGCAGCCGCTCTCGGATCGGCTGCAGTGCTCATGCCCGCGGCCGCACACAGTGCCCCCGTTGCTTTTGATGAAACGTTCGACGTCGTGGTCGTCGGCTCCGGCGTTGCCGGAACGGTGGCGGCCATCGCCGCAGCCGAAAAAGGCAGTCGAGTGCTGCTGATCGAAAAAATGAATCGGCTCGGGGGGACGTCGCGCTTTTCCGGTCTGAACTTTGCCTGCGTCAACAGCCCCGCGCAGAAGGCCAAGGGGATCAAGGATTCGCCCGAGGCGCTTGCCCGGGACATGTACAAGGTTTCCGGCGATCTGGGCAATTACGAACTTGCGCTCAATATGGCTCAGAACACGGCTCGTGCCGAACGTTTTCTGACCGAGCGCGGCGTCAAGTGGGATGGACGACTGCTTAAGCTCGGCGGACACTCCGCAGCACGCTGCCTCATCCCGCAAGGAGACGGTGCCGGACTGCTGACTCGTCTCTGGGCGCATATGCGCACGCTCAAAAATCTGGAAGTTCGTCTCAACTGCCGAGCCGACGAAGTGTTGTTTGACAAAGAGCGCACGGTGATTGGTCTTGGCGTACGCAGCGACTATCGATTCAACTACGAACTCGAAAACGACGACGTCAACACGAGCGGCCGTCGAGTAAACATTCGCGTGCGTCAGGGCGTGGTGTTTGCAACCGGCGGCTATGCCCGTGACAAGGCCTTCCGTTCGGCTGAAGTGCCGTTTTTGGCCGGCGTTTCCACAACGACGAGCGAAGGCGCAACGTCGGCAACCCTCAAGACGC
>DXSO01000178.1 GCA_019410445.1 Sutterella sp. | reverse complement strand
CTTAATGCTGTTTGCGCTGATTGTATTCAACGGCGTGTTTTCGATGAGTGAGATCGCACTTGTCACGAGCCGCAAGGCACGGCTGCAGGTCATGGCTGAAGATGGGAATAAGGGAGCTGATCGAGCTGCAAAACTTCAAGCCGATCCCACATGGGCACTTTCGACGATCCAGGTAGGCATCACGTCAATCGGCATTCTCTCGGGTATCGTTGGCGAATCGGCGCTTGCGGGACCGGCTGCCGAGATGCTTATCGGTTGGGGTGTTTCGCCTGAAACGGCCAAAATTCTCGGCGTGACATTGGTTGTTGTCTTCGTCACCTATTTTTCCATCGTATTGGGTGAGCTCGTGCCCAAGCGGTTGGGGCAGAGTTGGCCGGAGACGCTTGCCTGCATTGTTTCACGACCGCTGCACATTCTGAGTCTCATTATGAGTCCGTTCGTAAAGCTCTTGTCGCTTTCGACAAAGTTTGTGCTGCATGTTTTGCGTCTGGACAAAGGCGATGAGGCCGGTGTTACGCAGGAAGAAATTCATGCGATGATCGAAGAAGGCAGTGCGTCCGGAGCGATTGAGGAAAACGAACGCGACATGGTGCGCAACGTTTTCCGTTTGGATGATCGACAGGTCGGCTCCGTGATGACGCCTCGCAACGACATTGAGTGGATCGATCTGCAGGACTGCACTGAAGAAAACATAAGAAAGTTGCTCACGAGCAAGCGTTCTCGTTTAGTCGTGGCCTCCGGGTCATTATCCGATGTCAAAGGCATTTGCTCGACGCGCAGCCTTTTGCAGCAGATTGTTGAAGACAAAAAAATCGACTTTACGCAGAATCTCCTGCCCGTGGTATACGTGCCCGAATCATTGAGCGCGATGGAGCTGCTTGAGCACTTCAAGAGCACGATTGTGCCGTTGTCTCTTGTGGTTGATGAATTCGGCGAGGTCGTCGGACTGGTTACACCGCGTGACGTACTTGAAGCGATTGCCGGTGAGTTTCAGGCTGAAACCGAAGACGAACGGATGGCCATTGAGCGTCCTGACGGTTCCTGGTTCCTCGATGGAATCATTGCTATTCCCGAACTGAAGGACACGCTTGAAATCAAGGAAGTGCCGGAAGAGGAACTGGGGCGGTACAACACATTGGCCGGCATGATGATGTTGCTGCTGCAGCGTGTGCCCAAGACCGGAGATCGCGTCAGTTGGGAAAATTGGGATTTCGAAGTGGCCGATATGGACGGTCGTCGTATTGATAAGGTATTGGCAACGCCCAAGGTGATTGCTGTTCAACCCGAAAATAAAGCTTAAACAAGAGACTTTCGCTATGGATTATCTGATCTTTTTCCAAAGCCTCCTGCTCGGCATCGTTGAAGGGCTAACGGAATTTCTTCCTGTAAGTTCTACGGGACATCTGATTTTGGCCGGAGACATCATCGGTTTTGACCAAGCTTGGGCGGAAACTTTTTATATTGCCATTCAGGCGGGGGCGATTGTCGCTGTGTGTTGGCACTACCGCATGCGGCTTATTGCGATCATTCTCAATTTGTTTAAACCGGGCAAAGAGCAGCGATTGGCCATCAATATCATTGTGGGATTTTTGCCTGCCGCTGTACTCGGAGCAACGCTTTCGAGTTTTGTCAAAACACATTTTTTCAATGTGTTCACCGTTGCGTTGGCGTTAGTGATCGGCGGATTGATTATTTTGTGGATCGAGTCTTATCACGATAAGAAGCAGATCAAGCCGCGTGTGCAGGAAATTGATGACATGAGTCCCAAAGATGCCTTTGCTGTCGGCTGTATGCAGTGTTTTGCACTGATTCCCGGAACATCGCGTTCGGGCTCGACGATTATCGGCGGTCTGATTCTGGGACTTTCTCGCAAGGCGGCCACCGAGTTCTCGTTTTTCTTGGCAATTCCAACGATTTTCGGAGCGACCGTTTGGGATTTGTGGCAATCCCGAGACGCACTCTCGTTTGAGAGTTTGCCGGCAATAGCTGTGGGATTTGTCGTGAGCTTCATTTCGGCAATCGTTGTTGTACGTTGGCTTTTGCGTTACGTGTCGAGCAACGACTTCAGAGTGTTCGGTTGGTATCGAATCGTTTTTGGTATCGTCATTTTGGTCGCTGGTTATTTCGGTGTCGGAATTGCGCTTTAATGCTTTTCCCAAGAATGGATGAAAGTCCATTCTTGGAGAAGATTGCCTTTTTCCGAACATAAAAAAACGGAGGTTTGAATGAAACCTCCGTTTTTTGTTGTGGATTAGAAACCCAATTTATTTGGCTGCCTGAGCCTGACGTTCAGCAAAGATTTTTTCCCAGCGTTCAACCTGAAGACGAACCTGGGCGGGTGCCGTGCCGCCGATGTGGTTGCGTGCGGCGACCGATCCTTCGAGCGTGAGCACGTCATAGACATCTTCGGTGATTTCCTCCGAGAACGACTTGAGTTCATCGAGCGAGAGATCGGCGATATCGCAGCCGCGTTCACTGGCCAGACGCACCACGCGACCCACGATGTCGTGCGCAGTACGGAAGGGAACGCCGCGGCGGGCAAGATAGTCAGCCAAATCGGTGGCAGTCGGATAACCGGCCAGAAGCGCCTTACGCATTTCTTCGCGGTTGGGTTCGACGCCGGCCATCATTTCAATAAAGGCACGCAACGTATCCTTGACCGTATCGATGGCATCGAATACCGGCTCCTTGTCTTCCTGAAGATCCTTGTTGTAGGCAAGGGGCAGGCCCTTCATGAGCATCGTCATGGTCATCAGATCGCCGACGACGCGGGAGCACTTGCCGCGAGCCGTTTCGGGAACATCGGGATTCTTCTTCTGGGGCATGATGGAGCTGCCCGTCGTGAAGCGATCCGGCAGCTTGATAAAGCTGAAGCGCTGGCTCATCCAAACGACAAGTTCTTCGGACAGACGAGAGATGTGAATCATCACGAGACTGGCTGCTGCCGTGAACTCAATACCGAAATCACGATCGCTGACGGCATCAAGCGAGTTTTGGCAGACTGCTTCGAATCCGAGCAGTTTCGCCGTCATTTCGCGATCAATCGGATAAGTCGTACCGGCAAGAGCAGCTGCGCCAAGCGGGCAACGGTTCACGCGGCGGCGCAGATCAATCATGCGTTCGCGGTCACGTTCGAACATCTCAACGTAAGCCAGGAGATGGTGTCCGAAACTGACGGGCTGAGCAACTTGCATATGCGTAAAGCCCGGCATGAGCGTGTCGGCTTCCTTGGCTGCATTGTGAACGAGCACTTCCTGCAGATGGCCGAGCATAGCGATGATCTGATCGATTTCAGCACGCAAATAAAGGCGAATATCGGTAGCGACCTGGTCATTGCGGCTGCGGCCGGTGTGCAGACGTTT
>DXSO01000177.1 GCA_019410445.1 Sutterella sp. | reverse complement strand
TGTGTATAAGAGACAGATCTTAAAGCTGCTGACTCCGGCCAAAATCAACTGTTCGAGATTGGCGGACTGATCGTTGTCTTTGAGACTGAGCACGTGCTTGCTCGGCGCGAGCATATGGCCGTCAAGATCCAAAACGTCATAGGGCAGGCGGCAAGGCTGAGAACATTCTCCGCGGTTTGCAGAGCGTCCGGTCAGTGCCGCCGAAAGATAGCATCTGCCCGAATAGCTCACGCACAGTGCGCCCGCAATGAAAAATTCGATGCGCGCACGAGGCATGGCTTGACGCAGGGCGCGGATTTCCGCGAGGGAAAGCTCACGGGCGGGAACGACCTGCGCAAAACCAAGACTGTCAAGAAAGGCTGCTTTCTCGGGCGTGCGGATGTCGCATTGGGTGGAGGCGTGGATTTCAATATCGGGCAGACCCGCTTCAAGCAGACCGAGATCCTGAACAATCAGGGCATCAACGCCGGTTTCTTTAGCCCGGTGCGCCGCTTCGAGAGCCTTGTCAATTTCATTGTCGTAAATGAGCGTATTGAGCGTCATGTAGACGCGGGCTCGATATTGATGCGCAAAGTCAGCAATGCGGGCAAGATCCTCAAAGGAATTGCCCGCAGCCTTGCGTGCGCCGAAAGCCGGGCCGCCGATATAGACGGCATCGGCTCCGTGCAGTACGGCCTCCTGAGCCGTAATCAGGTCACGCGCCGGAGAAAGCAGTTCGAGCGGCGCAAACGGCCGAAAGGCGGTCTGCGCACCGGGCATATTTTCGCCGGACATGATTATTGAGCTTGACGCGCGCTCTGTACGCGGATTTTTTGTTGATTTTTGCTCTTGGTGCTGCGAATCGGCGCACGCATGAGCGGCTCGGGCTGAACGCATTTTTCAATGGCAAGGAATTTGGCGAGTTCCTCGTCGCCGGCCTGATTGGCGGCGTCGGCCGGTGACTGACCCTTGTCATTGCAAAGATCGCGGTAGGAGCCCGCGCGCAGCAGCGTCATGACGACTTCGCGAGAGGGCTTGCGGGCGGCCATATACAAGGGGGTGATGCCCGAATAGGTCTGCACGTTGACTCGCGCTCCTTTTTCAAGGAACAGCTTGACGATGTCGTTGTGGCCTTCGGCAGCGGCGTAGTGAAGGGGAGTCCAGCCGCCGATACGGTTGACGGAAGCCCCTTCGGCGAGCAATTTCTGGACGAGTTCCATATTGCCCTTGAAGGCAGCAAGCATCAAGGCCGTTTCTCCGTACTCGCTTGCCGTATCCACTTCAATGCCCTTGGCTTGAAGCAATGCGCTGACGACGTTGTCGGCATCCATGCGGATGGCGCGGACAAGCGCCGGATCTCCGCCGTTGACGATCGTATTGGGACTGATGCCTTGAGAGATCATGTATGTGACGACATCAGCGCGATCGCGGTCGACGGCACCGGCAAAATTAGCCCAATTTTCTTCCGGGCCGGCCATTTTGACCGGTCCGACCGAAGCCGTAACGGTTTCGGCCTCGGCCGCAGGCTGGTTGCTTGCACAGCCCGACAGTATCCCCAGGGAGATCAGACATGCACAAATAAGCGATGCGGTTCGTTTCATATCAGTGAATTCCAAAAAATGACTTGGCTGTATCGGTGGTGACGGCAGCTGCCGTTTCGGCATCGACGCCGTGGACAAGCGCCAACGTACGGGCAACTTCACTCACGTAGGACGGTTCACACCGTTTCCCACGGTACGGCACGGGAGCCATGTAGGGGCAATCCGTCTCCACCATCAATTTGTTCAAAGGAAGCGCTGCGGCAATATCCCGCAGGCCGGCTGCGTTCTTAAACGTCAGCACCCCCGTAAAGGACACCAGGCCGCCGAGATCGATCGCGCGTTTGGCCTGCTGCAGGTCTCCGCCGAAGCAGTGCATGACAAACCCCACGTCTCCGGCGTCGTGTTCGGCCAGAATGTCCAAAGCGTCGCTTTCGGCTTGGCGCGCATGCACGACCAAAGGCTTTCCAAGCTTCTTGGCCGCTTCGATATGCCGCACGAAACGCTCTTTTTGCCAGGTGAGATCTCCCTTGCACCAGTAGTAATCCAGTCCGGTCTCGCCAACGGCGCAGATACGCTTGTCGGAACACACCGCGATGATCTCTTCAACGGAGCACTCGGGGCGATCTTCATACTCGGGATGCAGCGCCCAAGCGCCGAAAAGAAAACCGGGAGCCGAATCGATAATGGAGAAAAGCTTTTGCTCTTCGCCGTAGTCGCAGCCGACGACTAGGGCCCCTTCGAGTCCCGCTTCGCGCATACGCGCAATGACGTCGCTGCGATCGGCATCGAATTCCTCGGCATTGATGTGCGAGTGTGAATCAAACAAACGCATGAATTCGTCCGGCTTACGCGCCGTGTCCTTTGTAAAGTTCTTCGATTTCAGCGGCGTAGCGCTCGGAAATCTGGCGGCGGCGCAGCTTCATGGTCGTCGTAAGCATGCCGTTTTCCGTCGTCCAGTTTTCAGGCAGTACCGCAACATTGCGGGGCTGGCCGTAACGCGGGAAGTACTTCGTCGCACTGCGGACTCGTTTGAGAATGGCGTTGCGCACTTCGCGGCTGCCGCGCGTGGCCGGATCGTCGGGATTGACCTGCAGGTCAGCGCACAAAGCTCTCCAGCGTTCGTTGTTGAGCACGACGAGAGCGGCCACATAAGGACGATTTTCGCCCACGACCATCACCTGATCAAAGAGCGCATCTTCCAAAATGGCGAATTCAAGATCAACGGGGCTGACCTTTTCACCCACACTCGTGACGATGATTTCCTTAATGCGGCCCTTGATGCGGATGCGGCCGCCGTCGCTCAGATCGGCCTGATCGCCCGTGCGCAGCCAGCCGTCGTCGGTAAAGACGCGGCGCGTGTCCTCTTCGCGATTCCAATAGCCCTTCATGACCTGCGGACCGCGTACCTGCAGTTCATCAAGTTCACCCAGACGGGCATCAATGCCGATCAGAGGTTTCCCAACGGTCGAAGGATGATTGCCGACGACTTCGCACATTGAAATAACGGGAGACGATTCGGTAAGACCGTAGGCTTGGCGAATCGGCGCGCCCATGCCGCAGAAGAATTTAGCCACATGCAGATTGAGTGCGGCACCGCCGGCCATCAGCACATTGATGCGATTGCCGAAGACACCCTTGACCGGGTCAGCGATTTTGCGCTTGAGATAAGGCCAGACAAGAAAATCCAGACACTCTCGTGCGGTGTGTTCGACGGGAAGACCGTTTTGTTTGCAGAAGCGGCGCCAGCCGACTTCCGCAGCCCAGTCAAAGAAAAATCCTTTTTTCTTGGTCATTTTGCGCCGCACCGCCAGAACCTGGTTGTGAATGCGCTCGAAGACGCGGGGCACCGAACACATGTT
>DXSO01000176.1:2583-3408 GCA_019410445.1 Sutterella sp. | reverse complement strand
CCTTTAGCTTTGAGAGATCATTTGCTCCAGGCTTAGTGCCTAGGCAAACCAAGAGATCCGTGCGATGTTAGGAAAAAACACCGCTAAGTATTGACTAAGGGTTTGCCCTAATTAATAATCTCGAACAAAAATCGGCGAACGAACCTTCAAGAGATGGGCAAGTTTGAAGTGATTCGTGTCGGGAAGAAATGGATTTTCAAGGAATTTCAATGAGATATTCTGTTTTGTTGACTGTCCTTCTGACGCTTTTTCAGGCTTGTGCATGTTGGTCGGCAACAATGCCCGATGATGATTCAGGAGATGATTGTGAGCCGCCAGCCGCGGCAATTCGTTCGCCTGAAACCGTCATACGAGTTGGCTACACGCCGTTTGGCTCGATGATTGACGAACGTCTCATGCTGCGTTCCCTGCAGTCTACGTTGACACAGCAAAAACTCGGTCATCCGGTGGTGTTTCGGCGTTATCCGGTTCATGCTTTGGTTGATGCCGTTGAAAATCAGCAAGTTGATATTGTGTTTTCCGAATCGCCGCTTTCATTGGCGCTCAGTCATCTAGGACTTCGGCGTGTCGCCACTTTTGTGTGTGACATGCAGCCCGATCCCAATCGCAACGACGCGACGGCAGTCATTGTCCGAAAAGACTCAACGGCTCGTTCAATGGCGGATTTGCGCGGCAAAACGCTGACAGCGTTTTCTCCCGACAGTTTCAGCGGATATTTGTATGTTGTCCGTGAATTGGTACGCCGTCGATTTGGGCAGCCTGATCGTTTTTTCTCAAAGCAGACTTTTCTGACAGATCAGACTGAGGGTGACGTCAATGAATTGG
>DXSO01000176.1:0-2573 GCA_019410445.1 Sutterella sp. | reverse complement strand
CTGCCTCTTTGTGCGCTTGAAGATTTGAGCAGGCACGATCCCTCGGTGCTCAGCAAGGTACGAGTGATTGATGAACAAAAAGCGGGTCAAGTTACAGACTGTCGTCACTCAACGCCGTTGTATCCGGCATCAACTTTGTCGGTTACACCACGCATCAGTGCATCAATGAGTAAGGCAATCACAATGGATTTGCTGATGCTGCCCAAGGGTGAGAGTGGGTTTATGTGGTCGGTGGCAAGTGATTTTCAAAACGCTGACAACCTTCTGAAGGATTTACAGATCGGTCCGTACGAATATCTGCGTCAGACGGGACTTCGGCGTATTTGGCGCGATTACCGCACGGTTATCATCAGCAGCATTCTTTTGATATTGGCCTTGATTGCTCATGGTTTACGCAGTCAATGGCTTGTCAAAAAGCGAGAATCCGAACTTAAGGCCTCGATCGGACTGCAGATGCGTCAGCGAGAGAAAATGGAGCGTTTGCAGAAAGCCGGAGCCGTCGGTCAGATCTCCGGGCTTGTGGCGCATGAACTCAGACAACCGCTTGCAGCCATTTGCTTGTACGCAGAAGGACTGGAAGAGAGGGTGCGCTGCAACACGATTGATCGAAACGAGATATTGGAAATATTGCACAGCATTACGACGGATGCGGGTCGGGCAAATGATATTGTTGAGCGGGTTCGGCAATATGCCAAAAAGAAAAAGGAACTCAAGCCGACTTCTGTGCGTGAAGCTTTTGACAAAGCCGATGAAATGGTGGCTCATTTCAGTATCGGTACGATTCCGACACTGGTTGAGCATTTTGAGGATGCCACTGTTTTGATCAATCCTTTGGATCTTCAGCTTGTTTTCGGCAATCTCATCAAGAATGCAAAAGAAGCCGCAGCTCAGCAAAAAGAAGAAGTCCCCTGTTTGATTGTTCAGAGCAAGGTGACGGATGGATTTATTTGTGTGGAGCTGCAGGACAATGGCCCTGAGCTTGCGGATGTTGAGTTGACCAATCTGAATGCGGTGGCAACGAGTGAGAAGCCGGACGGATTGGGGTTGGGATTGTCGATTGCCAGAAACATTGTTGAAAGCGTGGGAGGCTCAATTTTCTTTAAGCGTCGATCGGTATCATCCGGTTTGATGGCGTGCGTCAAACTGCCTGTTTTGATCGGTTCCTGAAGCAAAAATAGAGATTGATGTATGCAGCGCGTTTATGTCGTTGATGACGATGAAAGTTTGAGAAAAGCGCTTTCTTTTGTACTCAAGGGGTTGGATTGCGATCCTATTTCGTATCCAAGCGCAGAGCATTTTTTGACATATGTTCCTTCCGATTCGCCTGGGATTGTGTTGTTGGATGTTCGCATGGGGCAAATGTCCGGTCTGGAACTGCAGCAAAGGCTCATCGATACCGGTATCGACTGGCCGGTTATTTTTTTGTCGGGACACGGTGATCTGGAGATGGCCGTGGAGACAATGATGAAGGGGGCCGTCTGTTTTTTGCAGAAACCGGTCCGACGAGAAAAGCTCAAGGAGGCTTTGGATCGAGCAAGGGCGTTTTTTGAAAACAAAGTAGGGGCGCGCCAAGCCGCCTACGATGCTCTTTCGTCCAGAGAAAAGCAACTGGTTAAATTGACTGCGCAGGGGGTGCCTACGCGTGCGGCTGCAGAGCGACTGGGTATTGCACAACGCACGGCTGAATTTCACAAGGCAAGCGCTATGCGCAAACTGGACGTTCATACGGTGTCGGAGCTCATCGAGGCTCTCAAAGGGGTGAAAACCTAATTTTTCCGTTGTCGACAGGCAATTCAGACATCGAAGTTTTCGATTCCTCTTTTTGAGTCAATATCTGCGTCCTGATCCCACTAGGACTCCGGAGATTTCAAAGCCGTCGAATTCGCCCGGACGTATGACGGGATAGTTTGCGGCTTTGTTTTCCGGGTGCAGTTCGGCAATGCCGTTGATGATTTTGAGACGTTTTACAGTGAACTCACCGTTGATTACGGCCAAAACGATATCGCCGGATTTGGCTTCGATCGAACGGTCGATCATGAGAATGTCGCCTTCCTGAATGCCGGCGTCAATCATCGAGTTTCCGCTGGCCTGCACAATATAAGTTGCATCCGGATGTTTGAAGAAATAGTCGTTTAAGGACAATTCCTGTGCGGCGTAATCAAATGCAGGAGAGGGAAAGCCGCACTGAGCCCCCATATCTACAAATGTGACGGTCGCTTCGTTGACGGCAGGCCGATAGATGGGTGAGGCAAAGCCGGCGGCCTTGCGGGCTGCCTGTGAAACGCACCGGGCAATCTTGTCAGAACGTTGAGCCGCTTGTGCCGCAGTTTCAATGACGGGACGCAAAAAATCAGCTCCGCCCATTTTTTTACAGACGTCGGCAACTTCCTGAGTAACGCGGATCTGCAGATTGACAGCGTAGGGAGCTGGTCCTTTTCGAGGTCGACCGACGCCTCGTTTTTTATTTTCGGTTCCCATTTTTTGTGCTTTTGGACGAGATATTGAAGTTTTTGGGAAGAGAGAGTGTGAACTAAAGATATTGTATACAATATTAATATTGCATACAAAATACG
>DXSO01000175.1 GCA_019410445.1 Sutterella sp. | reverse complement strand
TTCCATGGTCGATCGATTGCTACGCTTTCTGCGACAGCTAACCCCAACGTACGCAGAGATTTCTACCCATACCTTCCCGACTTCATTCGTATAGCACCCGAAGAAGTCCACCAACTTGATGATCTTGCAAAAAGCATTCCTGGAATTTGTGCCATCATGTTGGAAACCGTTCAAGGTGAAGGCGGTATCGTGCCTTTATCTGATGAAACCATGCGCGCAATCCGAACTGCTTGTGATCGATACGACTGGCTGATGATCATTGATGAAATTCAATGCGGTCTCGGCAGAACTGGAAAATGGTTTGCATACCAACACTCCGGTGTCACTCCTGATGCAATGACCTTAGCCAAAGCTCTCGGTGGAGGGGTTCCCATTGGTGCTCTTGTTTGTAACTCAAAAGCCTTCGAAATCTTTTCACCGGGAGATCATGGAACTACTTTCGGAGGAAATCCGCTTGCGATGACAGCCGCCAAGACAATGCTGGAGATTCTCGACGAGGAGCAACTCATTGAAAATGCCGCCACAATGGGACAGTACCTTTTGAGAGGATTTGCAAAAAGCTTAGCAAGTACACCAGGATTCGTCGAAGTGCGAGGTCTTGGATTAATGATTGGCATCGTCCTTGATCGCCCAGCACATCGCTGTCTGTCTATCGGCTTGAAACATCACGTTCTTTTTTCTGTCACTGCGGGTAACGTTATTCGTATTGTTCCAGCCCTAAATATTTCCAGAAGAGAAGCAGACGAACTTATTCGGAGAGTTACTGCCGTTGTGAATGAATTTACGAATCAAACTAACAAAATTTGAAACTATCACATTCAAAAATCGACTAGTAACCAATATTAATCATATTATTTGCCAAAATAGATATGTCAAAAATTTCCAATTTGGAATCTAGCATAAAGCAATTAAATTTACAAATTAGTAAGTAAATAAGGTTTTTTTTCTTATCCGACGTAAATCCATTTCATATTAAATATGAGACTTCATAACATACCTTATTGTCTTTTGCTATGTGTTTTCTACTACATCCTGAAATTGTGACTTTTATCCCTTAGAACATACACCTATGACAGGTGTATCTTAAAAAAAGGCGTGGAGATTAATCTCCACGCCTTTTTCTTGCAATGAAGCTTGCATAGCAAAGCGTTCGGCGGATAGAAGAAAGTTTAACAATAAAAACTTTTCCCTTATGCCATTCAATAAGAGTCGTACACTTTGCTACAGATTGGCTGCGGGATCTTTGACGTACTCCCCAGTCTGAAGACAGAGGATTATCAGTCGCATCGCGCAAGCCATTGGATCAGCTTGAACTCCTTGCATCGGTCGTGCTGAGATCAATCCGAGCGGTCCTCAATTAAGGAGTTAATTCGTTTCGCCCAGAATGGTCTTGAGATCTTCTTCTGGAGTAGTGATGGGCTTGAGACCGAATTTCTCTACTAGAATCGAGAGCACGTTCGATGAAACGAACGCCGGCAGACTCGGTCCGATGCGAATGTCACGAATACCCAAATAAAGCAATGTCAGGAGAATGCTCACGGCCTTTTGTTCGTACCAAGAAAGCACAAGCGAAAGCGGCAGATCATTGACTGAGCAGTCAAAAGCTTTTGTCAAAGCGATCGCAACCTTGATAGCCGAGTAGGCATCGTTACACTGCCCCATATCAAGCAGACGCGGAATACCGTTGATGTCGCCAAGATCCATATCATTGAAGCGGAATTTGCCGCAGGCCAGCGTGAGCACGAGCGTGTCCTTTGGCGTACGCTTGACAAAATCAGCATAGTAGCCGCGCGATGCCTTGGCACCATCGCAGCCGCCTACAAGAAAGATATGGCGAAGCGCGCCGCTGCGCACGGCTTCAACTACCTTGTCTGCCACGGACAACACAGCCTGATGCCCAAAACCGGTCAGAAGCTTCAAGCCGCCGTTGAGCCCCGTAAAGTGCTGATTCTGGGCGTAGCCGCCGAGCTCAAGGGCCTTTTCGATGACTGGCGAGAAGTCCTTTCGCTCATCGATATGACGCATGCCCGGGTATTGTACGACCGAGGTAGTAAAGACTCGATCGGAATAGCTCTCTTTGGGCGGCATAATGCAGTTGGTGGTAAAAAGAATCGGTGCGGGCAGAGCCTTGAATTCTTTCTGCTGGTTCTGCCAGGCGCTGCCGAAATGTCCCTTGAGGTGCGGGTACTTGCGCAACTGCGGGTATGCATGGCAAGGCAGCATTTCGCCATGCGTATAAACATTTACGCCCTTATCTTTGGTTGCTTCGAGCAATAAAGCCAAATCGTGCAGATCGTGACCAGTGACAACGATAAAAGGACCGGCTTCAACCGTGGTAGTGACCGCTGTCGGTTCCGGATGTCCGTACGTTTCGGTGTTGGCTTTGTCGAGCATTTCCATGACGACCAAATTGATTTCGCCCACCTTAAGTACGGCAGCAAGTAGCTGTTGCATGTCGCTTTCTTCGGCAATCGTCTTGAGCGCCTCGAAGTAGAAGGCATCAACATCCTCGCGACGATAGCCTAGAATGCGAGCGTGATAGGCATAGGCGGCAACACCCTTGAGGCCAAAGAGAATCAGCGACTTCAGACTTCGCACATCTTCGTCGGCCTGCCATATACTCTGCATATCAAAGGTCGGAGCCTTCTCAATAAGAGCCCGAACCTCACCGCAGAGCATCTCAATGCTTTCCACATCGAAATTGACATTGGTAAGCGTGGCAAAAAGAGCCTTTTCCAACAGGGCGGCGCTCTTTTCGTCGGGCGTGACGCAACAGGCGGCGCTAACACAGGTCGCAACAAGTTTGTCCTGGCTTTGTGCGAGCGCGGGATTCTTGCCGCAGGTTCCGATCTTAATGCAGCAATGACCTTTCGTGGTCTGTTCACATTGGTTGCAGTGCATAAGCATAGCGAGATTTCCTTTTTAGAGATGAGTGACAAAAGGAGGCCGTTTGCTTTCAGATCTTGTCGATCGTATGGCCGTTCATAAAGTCGGAAAAAGTCTTGTTGATTGACTCGAGCATCCCGCGCATTAGGCAGCAACATCCACACTTGCGCGGCGACGAGTATAAACAGCACGAAGGCTTCCACGGACCTTCGACGGCCTCGTAAATCTGCATGAGAGTTGCCGAACGATGCTTCATGCACAAACGGTAGCCACCTTTGGGCCCCATCACAGATTCAACAAATCCTGCCTTGAGGAGCCTCTGCATCACTTTCGAAAGGTGATTTTCGGAAACCTGCGTGGCCGCGGCGATGACTTTTACTGACCGCGCTTCATCTGGATTTCGTGCCAGATACATCATGGCGTGAATAGCGATTGCTGTTGCTTCGGAAATGTTGATCATGGAAGTCTTCGGTTGAGTTGGGTACGGACATCCCACACGGGACTGATACCACCATTGTAGTCATAACTTAGTATATTGGTATTAATATACCAGTATTAATTC
>DXSO01000174.1 GCA_019410445.1 Sutterella sp. | reverse complement strand
TGCCAGAGCTCGGCCGGCTGAACGATGGGCATGGACAGTTCAATGGCTCCCGCGCGGTCCATTTCTTCGCGGATGATGCGCGAAATTTTGCGCATGACACGCATACCCATGGGCATGAACGTGAACACGCCTGCAGCAAGCTTCTTGATCAGGCCTGCACGAGTAGAATAAATTTGGCTCGGAATTTCGGCATCGGCCGGTGCTTCCTTCAGGGTCTTAATAAAAAATTGACTGGCGCGCATGAGTATATGAATGCAAAAAGAGACGCAGGAATTCGTCTCATACAAAAAATAGCGTGTTATTTTACTGCGCTTGCAGCTAGCTTGAAAAGAAATTGATATTGAGCAATGGATACGGCGCCGGAGGATTCACGGTTGTGACAGTCAGTTGCTCGGTTTGGGAAGGGCCGAGGGAGCCAAACGGTTAAGTGCGTATGTCGTTTAGTTCGGGAGCAATGGAACCGCAAGCCTGAGATAATTGCGATGACTGTTGGCGGGTTTTGATTTTGAGTATGACCGAACCGATTTACACAGAAGAAAGAACGCAGGGAGAAAAAGTCTCTCAACCCAAAAAGGGGTTGCGCCCTCGCGTTTCATTGGGCGAGAAACTGCGTAAAAAGGGGTATTGGGCAAGTGCACGTACTCTGCTGAGGTTTGCTGCGGATCGCGCAAGAGAAAACGATTTAGCAGAAGTAACCTCGTCAATGGCGCTGGCAACGTTGACGGCGATTGTGCCCGTACTGGCGCTTTCATTGGCTGCATTTTCTGCTTTTCCTGGTTTTGCCGGAACGCGAAATGCATTGGAAGAGTTGATTCTTACGAGTTTGCTGCCCGAACAGTACAGCGGGCAGCTGCTGGCGTATATCAATCAATTTACAGTTCATGCGGCCGGACTTACCACATTCGGTTTGCTTGGGCTGGCCGTGACGGTTTTTTTGCTGATAGACAAGCTGTTTGTGACACTCAATCGAATCTTTCGTGTCACGGCAATGCGCCCATGGTCTCAGAGAGTGCTGATTTACTGGGCTTTGATGACTGTCGGACCTCTGGCTTTGGCCATTAGTCTGACGATGACCGGGCACTATGCTGCATTGGCTCTGGAAGGCATTGAGCCGGGATTGTCAAAATCGCTCTACAACATCGGTCAGCTTGTTTTACAGGGGCTGGGTTTTGCTGTGATTTACAAGTTTGTGCCGGCATGTCGAGTCAATTTTGCGCATGCTTTGGCCGGTGGTTTTATCGTCACCATTGTGGGGCTTTTTGTCAAACTGATTTTCGGCATTTGGGTGACGACGGGAACTCTGAAAAGCATCTACGGAGCTTTTGTCGCCATTCCCGTTTTTGTGCTTTGGGTGTACTTGGCTTGGTACCTGTTTTTTGCGGGAGCTGCCATCACTGCGATTATTCCTAAACTGACGGCAGGACGCTTTCTTGACTACTATCGTCCGGGAAATGAGTTTTTGACGGCGGTTGTGATGCTGCGTGAACTCGTTCAGCTGCGATTGTCGCAAAAATGTCCGATTATGGATGTGGATGAGCTTTGTGATGCGGCAGATACATACCCTGAGGCTGCGGAGAGAATTCTCTCAAAACTGGCGCAAGCCGGTTACGTCGCTCCAGTTACGACCGAGGCTGGCGGTCGAACTCAGGAATGGGTGCTTGTGGCTGATACGCAGAAAGAGTCATTGCAGCGGGTTTTTGAATTTTTTGCTGTCAGCGGCGGTAATACGCTCGTTTCGAGTAAGATGCTGCGCACACCGGGAAAGGAAGGAGCCGGGGGTATTTTGAGCGGTTGGTGGAAAGAGCTCTTAAAGACCGAAGCGCTCAACCGCCCCATGGCGCAGTTGTTTGCTCTTGAGGGCGACTTGACCCGGGATAATTCTGAAATTAACGAAACACATACAGGCGTAGGTGCGAAATCGTGACCCGAATTCTTTCTGTCGAAACAAGCGGCGACTATGCGAGCGCGGCGGCATATGTTGACGGTTCAGTGTTTTGCCGTCTCTTTAAAGAAAAAAATCGCCATACCGAAAGCTTAATCACGTTGGCCGACAAGGTTTTGGGGCAGGCAAATCTGCAGATAGCAGATATGGACGCAATTGCGTTCGGGGCCGGCCCCGGAGCTTTTACCGGTCTGCGAGTTGCTTGCGGCATAGCTCAAGGTCTGGCTTGGGCGATCGGTAAACCGACCGTTGCGGTGGGAAATCTGGCGGCGGCGGCTTACGCTGTTTTTCAACAACAGCGTCACATCCAACGGTTGGTTGTAGTCAATGACGCACGCATGCATGAGTGTTATACGGCATGTTTTCAACGAGAAAAGGAAGGCGATCTCATTGAAGTGAGATCCGCCGAACTCGTCAAACCGGAGATGCTGGCCGACTATCTTGTTGAAACAAAGGCTGAGGCTGTAGTCGGTACTGCACTTGGGGCATATCCCGATGAGATTGTCTTGCCTGAGTCAGTGCGCCTCATCGAAGCGGATCCGGTATCGGCCGAAGAAATCGTCAAACTGGCTGCAGTGATGTTTGACAAGGGACAAACAACGGATCCGCATTTGGCTGCGCCGCTTTATGTACGAAATCGAGTTGCGTTGACAATCGAGCAGCGTAGGGCGGGAGAAAAGCTTTGAATGCGGTTTCTTTTAGGACGATGACCCCCGGTGACCTTGAAGCCGTGGCTGCGCTTACTCGACGAGCAGACCCATTCGGGTGGACATTGCGTAACTATGCTGATGCCATTGCAGCGGACAATACTTTAACCGTGATGCTTGACGGCGACTGCATCATCGGTGTGTCGGCGGTTATGCATGTTATCGATGAGTCGGAACTTTTGGAAATTGCAGTGGATCCGCAATTTCAGGGCAAAGGGCTTGGTAAACAGCTTCTTCGGGTGACGATGGATGCGGCCAAACGAAACGGGGCGAGCCGGATGTTTCTGGAGGTGCGAGTCAGTAACGATAGGGCGCGTAAAATGTACACTTCCTTCGGATTTTCCGAAACGGGGCGCCGCAAGAATTACTATCCGACGGAAAATGGGCGAGAAGACGCAATTCTGATGATGGCCGATCCGATCAATACGCAGCATACAAACTAACAAGAATAGTTTTCGATGGCTTTATCGAGGCAACAAAGTTTAATTTGGCAGGCTATGAACGTCGGAGCGCAGTGGGTGCTGCGCGACGGCGCAGATCCGCTTGCACCTGAAGAAAAGCCGATTGCAAAATCAGTGCCTCTGCCTGAGACTGTTTCGAAACCGGCTGCGGCAGCGCCCACGAATACGGTGTCGACTACCGTTCGCCGCGGTCCCATGGCAACAAGACTGAGGCGTCAACAGGCGGCTGCTGGCGTGCAGGTTCCCCGAGCAAGTTCAACGCCGAGTGTTGCTGCCGACGAAAAGACGGTTGCGTCGCCGTCACGAAATGCCGTTCAGGCGCCTCTTAAACCGCAGACTTCAAT
>DXSO01000173.1 GCA_019410445.1 Sutterella sp. | reverse complement strand
AAAAAAATCAAGCAATTCGATTGCTTGGAGCAGTACGGAAAGTGTCCGTTTTTTCACTGAAAGGCTTGACAAATGGTCGACGGGGGGGGGTAAGGTGCCTCACAACTTTAGTCGGTCCAATAGAAAAAAGGAGTTTTTCAATGAATCGGACATTTAAAGTTGTATTCAACAAAGCTCGCGGAGCTTTGATGGTGGCTAACGAAGTCACCAGCTCCGTGCAAAAGAAGGGTACCAAGCAGGTTGTGGCCGCAGCCGTGGCCATGGCACTTTCCGGGGCTGTTGCAGCAGCAACTACTTGGGATGGCGATATTCAAGAATCGCAAACATGGGCAAATGGCGACAAAATAGGGCAGGTTACCATTCAGAAAGGTGGCAACGTTTCGCTTGAAGGCACGGTTACAGGTGCTTGGAGTGATTTTGTAACTGAAGAAGATAAGTATGGTTATTCTGATGCAGGGTCAAAGTTAACGATTAATGATGGCGGAACACTCACTGTCACGGGAAATATTGATGTTGGAGGTCTCTACATTAACGGTGGAGAAGTTACCGTCAATGGATCCTCTTACACCAGCCAAGCCGGTCTCGAAAAACATAATCAAGCAATTGGTGGCTATGGTGCTTTCGAGATGAATGGGGGGACGGTCAATCTGAACAATGCTCGCATCTGGATTGCCAACCAAGCATCAGATCCGAATGCAAACGGTTACAACCCCATGAAATTTAGCGGCGGTACCATCAATATGGTCAATGGTGGCCTTACCGGAATGTCAGGCACAAAGGGTGAAGGTGACACCGAGCATGTGGTAGGTAATACCATCGTTCTCGAAGGCACGGTTATCAATGTTAATAAGGCAGAAGAAGGATCTAACGATAAAAACGTGATCAACTCCGTTTCCATCGAAATGACGGACGGTGCTATTAATGTAGCTGCTGATACCACTCTTCAAATATCGACGTATAACAAAGAGGGATTAGAGTGGATTGGTAAATACAATGAGGGTCCTGATGGTAATTTCACGATGACTGGCGGGAATGTGACAAATGAGGGCACAATTGATCTCGCTGTAAATGAGTGGAAAATTGAAGGCGGCGAAGTTGTTAATAATGGACTAATCCAGAATGATTCCTACACCAAAGACGAAGGTGGTCAGTTTGTTGCTGATTCTGGGATTACGATTGCCAACGGCGGAAAACTCACGACTTCAATCTGGCAGAGTCACTTTAAGATCAAGGATGTAACCGTCGGTGAAGGTGGTACTTTTAATATTAAAGAGCTCAATTCCGGTGGAAATGCAGGTGATTTGGAAAATGATCCGCATACTCGTCTCTTGATTGCGTATGGTAACAATTGGACTCTTGCCGGTGGTGACCTCCAAGTTGCTGGAGAAACTTACACAGGAGATCTCAAAATTGGTACCGCTGACAATGCGATCGACCCCAATACAAATACAACAAAAGGTTTGGGTACTCTGACTGTGACCGATGGAAATTATGATTTTAATAAGGTTGAATTCGGCTCAGCACAAGGTAATGCTCTTAACGTTCAAGGTGGATTTGTATCTGTCAAGGAACTTGATCTCACACACGGTGTAGTCAATGTTGCAACTGAAGGTGATACAGGGGTAGCGGTATTTGGTGCTGAAAAGGTAAGTGCTATTTCTGGTAGCATCGTTGCAGGTCAAAACGCTGTAATTGCTTTGGGTGTGTCTGCAACTGAAGGCGCATCTGCTGTAACGGATATCTTGAAGAGCAATAGCCTGACATGGGGTATGGATGTTAGCTCTGCAGTTTACGTTGGTTCTGCGATCAAACTGGAAGAAACCGGATCGATTGTCGTTGGCGTGAACGAAGCAATGCCGTTGGCAGGTAACACCGCAGGATTGATGGTAGCCAATGGCGGTCTTCTTGCTGCCAATCAAGCTGCTGTTGCTGCCGGTGAATCCCTGATTGATGGAACTGTGTCTTTCGGTGAAGGTAGCTCCTTGGCTATTGTGAATGCGACAGAAGGTGAGTTCAGTTTGGCCAACAATGTAACCGGAACCGTGACTTCGGTTGTGACGGATAATCCCTTCTATGCCGCTGAATTCGAAAACGGTAAGGTTGTTTCTTCACAGGATACTTCAAACGGTGTTGGTTCGATTGCTTCCGCCGGTATCCAGGCAATGACCCGTCGTGCCGACTTCATGCTTTCTCAGACCGTTGCTGATCGCGCTTCCGTGGATCAGGAAATGCAACCCGGTGTCAACCTTTGGGTTGATGTTGCAGGCGAAAACTACCAGATGGACGGCATGGACTACGGTGCGGAATTCGAAGCTGATACCTTCTACGGCAGCTTCGGCGGCGACATCAAGCTCGGGGATGCCTATACGGTTGGCGCAGCCTTCCAGTACGGCGATGGTTCTCTGCGCAGTTCCGTCAACGGTGTGAAGAACGACGTGACCAACTACGGTCTGGCTCTTTACGGCACGGCCAAGTTCGGCGATGCCAAGGTTGTCGGCGAACTCTCCTACATCTGGGGTGAAAACGACATCACCGCCGCTCAGTCCGCAATGAATCAGAGCGTTGACACGGCTGTGTACTCGGCTGGCGTGACCGGCATGTACGAACTGCGTGCAGGCGGCTTTAGCTTTGTGCCCAGCATTGGTCTGCGTATTTCGCAGCTCGAAACCGACGCCATGCACGTTGGCGACGTGGCCATTGCCGACCAGGATCAGACGCTTGTGCAGATTCCGGTTGCCCTGCGCATCAATGGTGCGGACATGACTGCTGGCGGCTGGAAGCTTGCTCCGAGCTTCAAGATCGCCTATGTGCCGACGTTCGGCGACACGGAAATCGACGTGCGCAACATCGAAACCGATGTGATCGACACGAGCCCCGTGCAGATGGACTTCGGTCTGCGTGCCGGTACGGATAACCTCCTGATCAACGCAGCGTTCTCGCTTGGCGCAGGCAAGGAAGGTTCTTCCTCCATCGGCGGTAAGGTCGGTCTCAAGTACGCTTTCTAATCCAGGGCGCCTGAGTCAAACTTCAGTCAAGAGACTCCAAGTCTGTTGGCTGAAGTTGCATACATCAACGATGTCGGGCGGGAATGTGCGCGAAAGGAATACTTTGGCGTATGTCCTGCCCGAATTTCGTATCAGGAAGCCCGAAGATGCCGAAAGTGTCGTCAAGAAAAAGACTGCCGAAGGGGTACGTCTATCACGATCAATCGTCCAAGGGCGGAAGTTATCGTCACGATATCTGGTGTGCGGAAATTTATTTTGCCAATGTCAGGCTCCGGAAACGAAGCGCGGACAAGCAAAAGGCGCAGGAATGGTTGGAGAAGACGGCCCAAACGATTCGCACGCGCATGCAGCAGCTGGCGCCGGATGCTTCGCCCGAACAGATCAAAAGCGTGATGGAAGAGCTGAAGCGGTCGATGTGTATGGAAAAGACGTCCACCAACTGAATGAAACGCCTTTTGAAGGG
>DXSO01000172.1 GCA_019410445.1 Sutterella sp. | reverse complement strand
ATCAAGAATAGATTAAAGCACCATCTGACCCATTGTTGTGATGATCAGCGCGTTGATCAAGTCGATCAGGAAGGCACCGACAATACTGACAATGAGCCAAGCCTGAGGACTCTGACCGTACTTTTCACTGATAGCCTGCATATTCGCAAGACCGTTAGCGGTCGCACCCATGGAAAAGCCGATGCCGCCCACTGTAAGCATGACTGCCGTAAAGTTCCGTCCGAAACACATAAAGAGAATTGCCCAAGCAAAAACAAGCATGAGCAATGTCTGACAGAACAACGTCACCATCAAGGGCAAAGCCAAATTGACAAGTTCATGCAGCTTGAGCGAATTGATGGCCATGGTCACAAAAAGCACGAGACTAATATCAGCCACGGCGTTGAGACCTACCTTGTCAATATGCAGCTTTCCAGTGAAATCGGCAATATTGCGCACGATTGCCGCCACAATCATCGAACCGATATAGGCTGGAAGCGTAATAAACTGCCCCAGAAAATGGCTCACGATCGTGCCAAGCGCCATACAAACGGCAATCAAGCCGCCAGCCTTGAAAAGCTGCTCGGTAAATGTTTGATGTTCCGCCGAGTGCTCGTCGATGATGTCGGTTTCAACTTCCTCTGGCACATTGAGTTTTTCCGCCAAAGCCGGGTCAGTCATCGGCGTACGCACTTTATAGCGACGGATCAGCCACTCACCAAAGGGGCCGCCGATTACAAGCGCAGCCACCATGCCGAATGTTGCGGCCGTCACGGCAACGACAGTACCCCCCGAAAGCCCATAGAGCTGCTCAAAATTCGGACCGAACGCAGCCGCAGTTCCCAAACCGCCCATCATGGAAACGGATCCGGCGAGAAGGCCATAGTGAAAATCCACCCCCATCATTTTGGTAACGGCTATGCCCAACACATTCTGCAAAACCGCCAATACTGTCACTGAAATCAAAAAACCCAACAGCAACTTGCCGCCTTGACTAATGAGCTTGAGGCTTGCCATCATGCCGATCGTTGTAAAAAATGCCAACATAAGCACGGTCTGCAGTGTCGAATCGAATACCACGCGCATGATTCCGCAGCCCTCGAGCAAAGACAGCACAAAGGCAAACGGCATACCGCCCACCACCGGGCTCGGCACAGAAAATCGTTCAAGCACGGGAATCACATGCTTGAGCCACACGCCAAAGTAATAAGTGCAGACTGCCAATGCAAGCGCCTGCACCATATCCACATGAACGACGATCATATTTGCTGTATCTACGGCCAATTGAATCCCCTCTGTTGTTTTTGTGGTCAATTCCGAATTCTTCGGAAACGATAAAAAATGCCTGGATTTTCCAGGCCTTCTCAGATTGTGCAGAGTGTTGACCATTTTGGCAACTGTCTCTAAGCACTTTCTCCTAGAATTCTCAGGTTTTCTACTTTGGACCAAATGAACCGAACATAACAAAACACCTCGCCGGATTAACCCGACGAGGCGCAAAATTACCCGATACTCCGTCGAGTGCTTGTACAACGTACAAGCACTGCTGAAAGCAATCAGCCTAAAAGAAGCTCATTCAAACGGCGCACGAAGCTGTTGGGATCCTTCAACGATCCCTGTTCAGACAGCAGTGCTTCCTCATAGATGAATTCAGCCCACTTGGCAAAGACTGCATCGTCGGCAGCGGCTGCGGCCTTCTGCACCAGAGCATGCTGCGGATTGATTTCCAGAATGAACTTATCCTCGGGAATTTCCTGACCGGCAGCCTCAAGCATGCGGCGCATCTGAGTTGTAAGAATCTGACCATGTTCGGCAGTCACGCAGCTCGGACTCTCAACCAAACGATCCGATACTCGTACATCGGTTACCTTTTCACCCAAAGCCTTCTTGAAGCGTTCAACCAACGGCTGAGCCGCCTTGGCTTCTTCCTGTTTTTGTTCGGCAGGCTTGTCCTCAAGTTCGCCCAAATCCAGATCAGCAGCCGTCACCGGAACGAACTTCTTGCCTTCAAACTCGGTGAGATTGCCCATGAGCCATTCATCAATGCGTTCCCACATCAGAAGCACTTCGATACCCTTCTTTTTGAAGGCTTCCAGATACGGAGAAGTCGATGCACTTGCGTAGCTACCGGAAACGAGATAGTAGATGCACTTCTGCTTTTCAGGCATACGGGAAACATAATCAGCAAGACTCACATCCTGCACGTCAGTTTCGTTATGCGTGGAAGCAAAACGCAGCAACTTGCAAATCTCTTCACGGTTGCCGAAATCCTCAACGGGTCCTTCCTTGAGCACGTTGCCGAAGTTCTTCCAGAAAACCGAGTACTTATCCTTATCCTCGGACAACTTGCCGATCATACCCAGAGCACGTTTGGTGAGCGCGCGCTTGAGTTTTTGAGTAACCGCGCTGTCCTGGAGCAACTCGCGTGAAACGTTCAAAGGCAGATCATTCGTGTCAACCAAGCCGCGGATGAAACGCAGGTAATTCGGCAGGAACTGCTCGGCCTCATCCATAATGAATACACGCTGAACGAAAAGCTTCAGTCCATGCACCTTGTCGCGGGTATACAAATCCCATGGTGCACGGGTCGGCACGTAAAGCAGCGACGTGTATTCGAGTTCACCTTCAACACGATTGTGCGCCCATGCCAGCGGATCCTCAAAGTCATGGCTCAGATGCTTGTAGAACTCCTTGTACTGTTCTTCTGACACATCGCGAGGATTGAGCGTCCACAGCGCTTTTGCGTCGTTGACCTGCACCCACTGCCAAGAGCTCGACGGCTTATCCTCTCCTTCTTTGGGTTCTTCGTATTTCTCTTCCCAAAGCATCACCGGAACACTGATGTGATCCGAATACTTGGTGATGGCCGAACGCAGAGTCCACGTCTCGAGAAACTCTTCACAGTCGCTCTTAAGATGCAAAGTGATGCTTGTGCCGCGCTCTTCTCGCGTGATCGTTTCACTGCTGTAGGTACCTTCGCCGGTACTCTCCCAACGCACGGCTTCGTCGGCGGCCGCCTTGGCGGCACGCGATTCAACCGTCACCTTGTCGGCAACGATGAAGGACGAATAAAAGCCCACGCCGAATTGGCCGATCAACTGACTGTCTTTGGCCTGATCCCCCGACAAATTACTCAGGAAGTCCGCAGTACCGCTCTTGGCGATCGTTCCCAGATGCAGATTTGCTTCCTCAAGCGTCATGCCGATACCGTTGTCGCTCACCGTAAGCGTTTTGGCATCCTTGTCAACTTTCACGCGAATTGAAAACGCCGTGTCATCGCCCAAAAGAGACTGATCCGTAATAGATAAAAAACGCAGTTTGTCAATTGCGTCACTTGCATTGGAAATCAACTCGCGCAAGAACACTTCCTTATTGGAATACAAAGAATTGGCAAGCAATGTCAAAAGTTTGGAGACTTCCGTTTGAAAACCATGGACTTGAGCAGCCATTTTCTATTTTCACCTGTTAACTCAAATGATCACGAAACCATTGAAAAACGGCAGATTCTCCGCCGTCTCTCACTGATGCCGTATATGGGGATGGAT
>DXSO01000171.1 GCA_019410445.1 Sutterella sp. | reverse complement strand
TCGCTGGCCAGCAGCGGTGCAAACCATACAGCCATCAGACCGGGGATATAAACGAGTGTCACGGCGACAATCGCATCCCACGGAATATTGTTTTGGACGCTGCTCCAATCCAGTCGGTCATTGGCATCAATTTTCCATAAAGCAATGGAATCGGCAGCCATTAGCCCGTATAAAGCGTTGACGGTGATAAGAATAAAACCGTAAACAAAGCCGATGCGCATCAGATTGCTGCGAACCGAGATGTCGGCGAAAAGTTCTTTAAATCCAGAAAATCTGGGTTCACCTCCCAAAAGCGCCGTACGTGTGCTGCGTCCGATAAACGCAGTTCCGAACGGCATGAAAAGTGCGGCAAACACAATGCCAGCATACGGAATGGCACTTAAAAATCCCATCACGAGAAGGTAAAAAAGCGTGATGGCGAGAAGGTTGAGAGGCTTTCGGCCGACGGCCAAGGCGGCGTCACGAAACCAATACCAACCGCTGGAGGCGGGCAGGCGGCGCGAAGTGTTGCTGTCAGTCATTGGCTTAAAAATGGCAAAAGAGGACAAGAAGGGGCGCTATTTCGAGCGCCCCGTTAAGACAAAGGAATTTTATGCAATTAACGCCAAACTTTCGGTTTTGCGTGTCCGCAGAATTTTTTCAAAATATGTGGGATCGTGAGGGGTGAGCAAACTGGCTTCACGAGGTTTGTAGAAATCATACAGACGTGAAATCCAGAATCGGAGCGCCGCAGCACGCAACATCTCCGGCCACCATTTATGCTCGGCAAGTGCAAAGGGACGGACGGCGTTGTACGCATTCAGAAATGCTCGGGTTTTCTCAGTGTGCAAACGCAACTGCGGATCGGAAAAATCGGTGCACCAGTCGTTGACGGTCACGGCCACATCAAACAGAAAGGCCGTGCAGCCCGCAAAGTAAAAGTCAAAGACGCCGCTCACATGCGCATTGCTTGTGCCATGACCTGTGATCATCGCATTGTTGCGGAAAAGATCGCAGTGACAGGCTCCGCTCGGCAGCTGTTTGAAGTCGATATCGTCAAAAACGACCAGTTGGCGTTTCAGTTCTTGCGTGAGCAGGCATTGTGTGTCATCGTCAAGATGAGAAAGCACTTGTGGCACGGTGTCCTTCCACCATTGAGGTCCTCGAAGGTTTTCTTGGAAAAGCTCGAAGTTTTGGACGGCTAAATGCATGCGGGCCAGAACTGCTCCCATACTCGCGCATTCTGCTGCTGTGACGTCGACAACACTTTCTCCGGCCAGACGATTGGCGATGGCAAAGGGCTTATCCTTGATCAGGGAAAAAAGTTTTCCCTGATGGTTTCGCACGGGCGCAGCCACAGGCAGTCCCTGTTGGCCGAGATGTGCGCACAGCTCCAGATAAAAGGGAAGCTGCTGTTGTGAGAGTCGCTCGAAAACAGTCAGTACCCAGCGTCCCCGTGTGGTATCCAGAAAGTAGTTGGTGTTTTCGATGCCGCTGGCAATCGGTTCCAGAGCGCAAAACTCCCCAATGTCGAAGTCGGGGAGCAGGCGGCGAATATCCTCGGCAGTTAAAGTCGTAAAGACGGCCATGTCTGCGTGCTACCAATTGAATTCAATGAATTTAGGCGTATCCAGCGTTGAGCGCGGATCTGCACCGGGACGGTTGTCAACCGGGCGCTCGCTGCGGTTTTTCATCGTGTAAGGAATTGAGGTTGATCCCGGCGTGACACGAACTTCCGTAATACGGTTGTTTTGATCGTGCGTTTCCTCAATGACAGTGCCGTATTCCGACCGGTACTTAGTGACTTTTCCCGAATCTTCTTGCTTTGCACGCTGTTCGCGGGCACGCTGCATGTCCTGTTCCGACGGTTCGAGTCTGGAAGCTTCGTAGGTTTCGCGAGCATCGCGGTTGGATTTCTGGACATCAGTACTGGGAGCCGGCGGAGCATTGCGCTGAATCTCAGCAGTGGGAGGAACGTATGCCGGAGGAGCGTCGTTGACTTGAGCCCACAGGCAGCTCGATATGCCTGCTAGGACGGCCATTGTGAAAATCTTACGCATTTAGAATCCTTTCCCGGCATCAATCTGCCGGTCTGTCACGGCTTTACTATTGATTATCTCTATCTTATACGGCTTTGAACCCGATAAGCGTTTCAGTGCGTGCGAAAACGTTTCAAGTGGATCGTTTCTGCGACACTGATTCTTGAAAGTTATCGGTGCGGACTACTTTACAATCGGGGCACACAGTTTTTTGATTTGATTTGCCATGCCAAAACTTCTTCTTGTAGACGGTTCCAACTATCTTTTCCGAGCTTTTCATGCTCTGCCGCCTCTGTCGACGAGCAAAGGAGAGCCGAGCGGTGCCATCAAGGGTTTCAACGGCATGTTGAAAACCGTCCACGATATTGTTTCTCCGGATTGTGAAATCTGTGTTTTCGATGCCAAGGGGAAAAATTTTCGTCATGATCTTTATCCGCAATACAAGGCTAATCGACCGCCGATGCCCGAGGAGTTGCGTTCACAGATTGAACCAATTTTTGAGTTGGTCAAACTGCAGGGGTGGCCGTTGTTGCAGATCGATGGGGTTGAGGCAGACGACGTTCTCGGTACTTTGGCTGTACAGGCCAGAGCGGCAGGTTGGGAAGTTGTGATTGCCACCGGCGACAAGGATATGGCGCAGCTGGTTGGTGAGCGGATCAGTCTGATCAACACGATGACCAAGACGGTGCTTGATCGTGAAGGCGTTTTTGAAAAGTACGGCGTTTATCCTGAGCGGATTATCGACTATCTCGCACTGATGGGAGATAAGGTCGACAACGTGCCGGGCATCAATAAGTGTGGACCGAAGACTGCAGCCAAATGGATTGCCGAGTATGGCAGTCTCGAAGGAGTTGTACACAGCGCCGATCAAGTTAAAGGCAAACTCGGTGAGTATCTTCGTGAAGGGCTTCCCTTTTTGGAACTTGCTCGAGAGCTTGTCACCATCAACACGGCAGCTCCCATTACGTTTGATGCTCAAGTCTTTAGAAAACAGGATCCGGATGAGGACGGTCTTCGTCGCTTTTATACCCGATGGGAGATGAGCGGCGGTGTTGCGAAAAAAAGTTCTCGCCCTAAGAAAAATTCAAGCAGTTCCTTTACGGCTGATTTGTTTGCACTGCCTGAAATTCCGACTGACGGGATTGTTGCGGAAACAATTCCTGCGGCGAGTTCATCGGAATCGATCCGAATCGTGCGTTCAGCAGAAGACATCAAACGTTTGGCTTCCGAACTGGAGGCGGCAGCGGATAACCGCTTTCCCGTGGCTGTTTGGGTGGCCGGCGATAACGTCAATGCCATGCACGACGAAGCCGTCGGGATAGCTTTTGCTCTTACGCCATTGGTCACGGCTTATCTTCCGCTGAGCCATCAAAGCGGCCAGAACGCGGATCGTCAAGCAGTTCGAGATTATTTGGCCGCTTGGTTTTCGGGAACTTCAGCCAAGCTCTTTTTCGATGCCAAACGTTCCCTTCATATGTTGGCCAACTCCGGGTTGCAGGTGTCGGGTTGCGTGCATGATGCAATGCTTATGAG
>DXSO01000170.1 GCA_019410445.1 Sutterella sp. | reverse complement strand
TGCCAGGCTAATCCATTATGCAAAACCCCCGTTGGATCATTCCTTCGGGGGTTTTTGCTTTGGGGTGCGCGTTTTTTTTGTTGAGTCGGTAAGATTGCGGCCTATTGTTTAACCTTTTCTGAGTAGAGCCATGCCTGAACAAAAGCAGTATGAAGCCGATATTGCTCACGGACGTCGTCAATATCGTCGTACGGCTGAGCGTCGGCAAGAAATTTTGATTGCTGTCGTTCAGTTGCTTTCAAATCCCGATTGTCAAGGTGTGACCACCAAGGAAATTGCGAAGTTCATGGGAGTTGCTGACGGAGCTTTGTATCGTCACTTTTCAGGAAAGTCAGAAATTCTTAATGAGCTAATCGGTTTCTGTAACACAGCTTTTGAAAGCATGTTTACTGAGATCAATGCTGAAGTTGGAGTCAGTATGCTGACTCGGGCAAAAATAAAAGCGCGAGCATTGCTCTTATTTGCAGAAGCCAACAGTGGTTTGACAAGGCTTTTGACCGGGGAAGTGCTTTGCGCAGAAGATAGTGCTGTCAAAGAATTCATGCGAGAAACCTTGTTTGCTGCGGAACAAGCTATTGCTCGAACACTTGAACTTGCATTGGTGCAAAGAGAGGTCTCAGCTCCATTTGATCCAAAGAGTAGGGCAGCAACCATTATGAGCTACATACAAGGACGATGGACTCGTTTTGTGGCATCTAGTTTCCAGGAACAACCCACTGCAGATTGGCCTTTGGCGGAAGCGCTTCTGTTTTCCGGACTGTCGGAGGACTTAAGGTCTCGATAATAGTTGTTAATGGTGCTGTTACAACTGAAAAATGCAATTTTTCCGATCTTTTCAAAGTAACTTGCAAAGTTGAATCTCTATAACTGACTGAAAATAAACGAGATTTTGTTCGGTTTGTAAATTGCAAGGAGGTCAAAGTCTTAAGTTAATGCTAAGACTGACTGCTTCATCGATCCATTGAATTGTGATTCTGTTTACAAACAGTTTCTTCGCTGTTGATTTCTTAGCACCCAAGACAAATATCCATAGGTACTATTCATAGCACATCGATCTCCTTTCGTTTGGTTGAATCAAATACCAAATGTTTGAAGAGCCGAGGCAGATGATCCTCGGCTCTTTTTTTATTTGCCCAATTTGCGCAAAAACTTCTTTTAGGCAAGCACTAGCATCTTGGAAATGGCAGAATCCGACAGTTAAGTTGTCCTTTTCTAGAAGACAGATGCGCTTGGGCAAAATCTTTCTGTATTTGCGTTTTTTGCTTGTCTTGCTTTTTGTGCTCGGTGAGGTAACGGGCATGGCCGCGCATGCAGCCAGCGATCTGAGTAGAGCTCATGCTCGACCTTTACGGCTGGCTATCGTCAATACCTACGGAGAAATTCTTTCTGACAAATACTACGGAGAGTCTCTGCGTCGGATACGAGAGGCTATTGCTCCTCGACCGCTGGAAATACGCATTTATGGTCCCGATACCTTTCTGGATGCCGCATTGGGAGAGCAGTTTGACATGTCGATTGCCTCTTATGGTCTGACCAGCATCATGCTGCGCCGTACGGGAGGCGCTCGTGTGCTTACGGCCGTGAATAAGCGTTTTCCGAATCCTTATTCTGGCAATGGAGCGACGATTGTGGTACGGGCAGATCGAACAGATATCAACTCATTTGAGGATCTTCCTGGAAAATCTTTAGCTGTCATGAGCATCACAGCCTTTGCAGGATGGCAAATTCCCATGGCGGAATTAACCGCTCGCGGCATTGATGTGAAAAATGGTTTTCGCGACATCAAGGTAACGGGAGAACCTATGACCCAGATCCTTGATTTGGTGCATTCGGGACAGGCTGATGTTGGATTTGTAGTGAACTGTCTTCTGGAAGATATGGAGGTCCTTGGGAAATACAGAGCAAACGAGTTTAAGGTTATTGGAGATAGAGGAGCCTGGTCGGGTAGTGCTTGTCGTCATTCCACAAGACTGTATCCCAATTGGTCATTTTCAATTAAACCGCACATGAGTCCGGATGAGTCTAAGGCTGTTGTGATGGCATTGCTCTCCATTCCTGCTTCTGAAGACATCACGGTGCATTGGACTTTGACGCCGGATGGTACTGGAGCGGATCCGGTTTTTCAGCAACTCAATCTGCCCTATGCAGAAGCTTACGGACTGCGGGACTTGCTGTTGGAGTACTCTGGCGCTGCTTTTGGTGTCTTGGCTGTCTTGATGGTGCTTATCGTCAATGTGATTGTTTTGACTGTTGCTGTGCGTATCCGTACCAAACAAAAAGAAAAAGCGTTGGCGGAAAAAATGCAATCGGACTTGGATGCTAGACGTGCGGCTCTCAAGCTCAGAACAATGGAAAAACTCAGTGCCGTTGGCACGCTTTCCAGCATGGCTGCTCACGAGCTTAAGCAACCGTTGACTGTGGTCAATAACTACGCAGGCAGCCTGCGGCGTCGACTGATGAGAAGCGATGTTCCCAGGGAAGTTTTGATCGAGGCTTTGACTGAGATTGAGGAGTCCGGTCTGAAGGCAGCGGAAGTGATTGATTTGGTACGAGGCTACGCAGCTAATAAAGAGCGGAAATTTGTCCGGACAGACCTGGCACTCAATGCACAGCATGTTTTAGAGCGTAATCGAAAATACGGCGGGATGATCTATCAGGATCTGAGTCTAGGTACGTTTGTTCAGGCCGATACGATTGAGCTGGAACTCGTGCTCACCAATCTCCTCAAAAATGCGATTGCTGCAGTATCGGACGTAGAGAAGCCGAGAGTAGAAGTAAAAGTATGGCGGGATGATAAGTTTGCTTATGCAAGCATTTCTGATAATGGAAAGGCCCTGTCGGACGAACAATTTGCTTTGATCGGGCAAATCGGACGCACGACAAAGAAAAATGGAATGGGAATGGGGTTGGCTATTGTAAAAAGCTTGCTTGAAGCACATTTTGGCGCGCTTAGAATAGAGAGACTTGAGCCGTGTGGATTATGTTTCACGGCACGTTTGCCGCTTGATCTGCAAGATAGTGAATCGAGTGCAGCGGCAGCTAGCGATTAAGGATGCTCATATGAATGAGGGAATGTTGATGCATAACGACGTATCGATGCAAGAACAAGGACAGCAGCTGCCGGTGGTGCGAGTTGTGGATGACGACGATAAGGTGCGTCGATCTTGGCAGTTTGTGCTGGAAGGAGAGGGATGGCAGGTAAAGACGTATGAAAGTGCCGTGAGATTTCTTCAGGACGATGATCCTTCTGTGCCTGGCTGCATCGTTTGCGATGTTCGTATGCCGGAGATGAGCGGAATTGAATTGCAGGCGGAGTTGAAGCGAGATGGTAATTTGATGCCCTTGGTGTTGATTTCTGCACATGCGGATCTTGTGATGGCAGTTAAAGCTGTTAAAGATGGGGCTTTTGATTTCTTGCTTAAGCCGGTTGAAACCGAGCATTTGATTCAAACAGTATCCGAGGCGTTGGAGTTGGATCAGACTCGGCGTATTGAGCATGCAGAGATTGATAAGGCATTAAAGTGTTGGGCTCTTTTGAGTGCTCGTGAGAAAGA
>DXSO01000017.1:20434-21358 GCA_019410445.1 Sutterella sp. | reverse complement strand
TTTCCAATCTTGCACCAGACCTTTTGGGCGGACGTACCGCAAGTCTCGGAGAAGTTTCTTTCAACCCTTGGAGCTGGACTCTCGACATTCATGATCTGTCGGTGAAATCGGCTCGTGCTCCTCAAAACAATCTTCTTAGCCTTAAAACTTTCTCCGCAGATCTAAGTGTCGATACACTTTTTCAAATGGCTCCCGTCATCGACTCTGTCGTTGTCGACGGCTTGAATCTGCATTTGACAGCCAATGAAAACAACAATAAGGAAGTGCTTGAGGCAGTAAAAGATGACGCTTCTGCAGAGACTACCTCCAGCAACACACTTCCCGCTTTTTCCCTGTCGAACGTTCGCGTAATCAACAGCAACGTACGCCTGAGCAATCCCCACAACGGCGCTGACGTCAAAATCACGGACATTGATTTTGCGCTGCCTCTTTTGTCCACACTGCCGACGAAAACCAAGGGCACAATCAATCCCAAGCTGTCTCTCAAAATTGACGACAAACCGATTCAAGCCCAAGGCTCAATCAAAGGACAGACTGCGGCACTTTCACTCAAAGTCACCGACCTCGATGTTGCCAACATTCTTAAGGCTGCTCCAGTGGCATTACCCGTTGCAGTCGAAAAAGCATCCGCATCCTGCAACCTTCAGATTTCCTTCGAAATGCCCGACTCTGAAGTGTCGTCCATCAAAGTCAGCGGCACTGCCGACTTGTCTGATTTGGACGTACACCAGACTCAAAACAAGCCTTTCGTGAGTCTGAAATCTCTTTCCGTCAATATCAAAGACATTGATCTTGCGGCTCAAAAAGCCGATGTACTCTCTGTCAAAATTGTCGATCCATCCGTCAGTTTGGATTGGGCTTTGCGGCAACAAAATCCTCAAGATCAATCTTCCGGCAAAAATTCCGAGCACAAAACAAACTCGT